>CAUVFB010000015.1:0-16091 GCA_963551095.1 uncultured Prevotella sp.
GAACACCAACGATACCAGCAGAGCCGCCACGTAGGGCAATCCGCGTGTCAGATAGAGTGTGGGCATCCACGTCCACCGGCTCTTTCGCCAGTTGGAAACGGGAATACCATTGATGATTCTGTCTGTCATTGTGTTTCCTGTACAGTTTGTTTAACCTAAATTGTTATTGAAAAGTTTGGCACAGTGTTGCAAGTTTCTTTTCTTTAACAGTAGCATTTGCGTCCCGGGCGCAAGTCTCCCCGCATTTGTCAGGACGTTTATTCATGCGGTGCAAGGCTAATGACTCATTTATGGTCAGTAGGCTTTCCGAATGTCTGCACCTTGGTAGTAATGGTGCAGAATCTCGTCGTAGCGGTAACCTTGCTCGCTCATCACGGCCGCACCGATTTGGCACAGTCCTACACCATGTCCCCATCCGGCTCCGGCGAGATGGAAAGACTGCGGTACTCCACCGACAATCTTACCCTTCTCTACAACGAAAGCAGAACTGTAGAGATGCGACGGACTCAAGGCACGGCGTATTTCGAGTTCCTTTCCGATAATGAGCGTGCATCTTGAGCCGATTATCTTTAGTCGATAAATGCGCCCGCTCTTTCCTCTCGACAGAGGAATAAGGTCGACGATGTCGCCAAAGTCGATACCTGTCTTTTGGGCAATGAGGTGTGCGAGTTCCGATTGGCGGTAGTCAACCGTCCAACGATAGAAGTCTTGCGTTTCCTGATCGTAGTTGTTGAGCACCTGCCGCAATATCTTTGCATTGCGGGTATTGCAGAATGCGTCGGGCGTGGAGAGTATCCAGCAGCGTGCCTCCTCCTCGTTGGCGAGGTCGGGGAGAACTGTTGTTGTCTTATTGTCGACACAGGCGGCAAGATAAGACTTGCGGATATTCTCCCAACAGTATTGGAACTCTTCTGTTACGCCACCACAGCATTTGCTGAAACGGGCATCGCAGATGTTGTTGCCGGCGCAGATGACTTCGCCGTGAGTCTGCCGGATGGCTTCGACAACGTGCGGATTAGATGCTTTGGTAATGCCTTGGTAGCGTTGACAATGGTCGTCGGCACATACGTCAAAGCGCGTATGGTCTTCGCGGTCGTACCATCGGATCAGTTCATCGGTTGTGCGGATGATTGACATTTTCTTTTCTGAGGAATTACCGACCGATTTCCGTTTCTCCATTTGGGCTAAGAGCCAGCTGCGCGAAATGACGGCGTGTGCTTTCAGCAGTTCCAATGACGACGTGGCATTCATCTCGCTGGAGATGACGCTGGTGAGATAAGTCTCTATCGGCAGCTCGTTGATGGCGAGAATCTTTCCCTCTGCTACTGTCAGGTGGAATGCGCCGAGGAAAGTCTGTGTCTCTTTCCGCTCCCAATGGAAGTTGATGCCGATGGTAACGTCGTGGATTGTAAAAGAGGCTTCGAGTGTATGAGAAGTGAAATGCAGGTCGGTGTAGTGTTCCCCTTCCCACAAGAGTTGTCCGTTGTTAATGGTTACGGTGTGGGAGGAGTTCGACAGATGGCGCACGATGTGTTTCGGATTACTCGGAGTGAGAGGAGATGGAACAACGGTGTAGGGAGCGTTGAGGCGGAAATGCAGCTCGGTCGCACTGACAATACCGACAGTAACTGTAGGCTCGTGGGTGATTTCCCGGCTGTCGGTGGCAGTAATGCGTCGGGCAACGGTTTCCATCTGCTCCTCGGTCAGCGTTATTTCCCGTAGAATCTCCTCTTGACGCTGTGCGGTCATACGTTCGTAATCGGTCTGACGGGGGGCAACCATCAGTCCGGCCATATCCAACGCACCCGGACTGATGAGATATTGCGTATTGCCTTGAGCATAGTAGCAGTCGGGACGATGTTTGCGGCGTGGGAAGACAACGGAGATGAAGTCATCGCCATCGCGCCATGCCACAATATTCATCATCGGTTCGCTGTCGTCGTCCTTCATGGGCAACGCGGCGTACACCTTCTTATATAGTAAGTCGTCGACTTGTTCGCTGCGGCTTCTGATAACTAATGCCGGACAAGGATAGTTGGTCAGTTGCGCGATATATTCGCTTTCGTTGAGACTATAGAGCTTCTTCTGCTGTTTGTTGAACTGTGCCCAATGTCGTTGTAAGGGCAGTAAGCCGCTTGTCCCGGCCTGCAAGTGCAAATGGTCGGGTGCACTGGCTCCGCTTTTGGGACCGTTGTAGAATACTATCAGGTCGGGGAAATCCACCAGCAAACGGTGAATCTCCATGTAGTTGTCCTTGATGGCCTGCGGTTGGTGCTGTCGTGCAGCGATGGTGAAGTGGACGGGGAGAATCGGGAAAGGGTTGATGAGAAAGTCGAAACGCTCGTCGAATGGTTGTACTATCTGTTCTTGCGGTCGGTTCTTCGCGCAGAGGAAGCACGGCCGTTCGGCTATTGCGCCCTTATTTGTCCTTGCTCCCGTGCTTACCATACGTGCCGGGTTGAACTGTATGCAGAGACTGCCCAGTGAACGCGTCTGCGCACGATTGAGATCATCGAATCTTCGTGCAGCTTCCTGCCATTGTGCCAGCTGCAAATGGAAAAAGCGGTTGAGCCGGATCTTTTTCTTTTCCTCCTGCTCGGCGTTCAATTGTTGTCGGGCTGCGAGCTCGATGGAGCGCAACCGATCCTTGTAGAGGTTGTTAGCATTGATCTTTTCTGTGCTCAATGCAGCATCGCTGTTGCCTCCCCACCGTCTGCAAAGGTAGAGTTCGTCGTAGATTCGTCCGATGCGGAAGCGGCGGCTGAATGCCAGTCCCATGGCATAATCTTCACCATAGCTGGTGTTGGGGAACAGAATCCGGCGCGCCAACGGTGTGAAGAATGCGCGTGGCGCACCCAGTCCATTGATTCTGAGGGCGTTGTTGCAGCCATTCTCGTCTGTCCATTCGGCGTGGTCGATGAGTCCCGGCGGCAGTGTGTTCAGTTCGAAGTCGCACATGCGGTACGATCCGACAATCATTGCTGCCTGTTGCAAGCGGAAAGCGTCTACAATCTGTTGCAGCGTCGAAGTGGAAGCGTATAGGTCGTCGCTATCGAGCTGGACGGCAAAGCGTCCGCAGCGTGCATCGTTGATGGCATAGTTCCAGCACCCTCCGATACCGAGGTCGGCTCGCTGGGGAATGAGATGTATAAGCCGGCTGTCCTGTGTAGCCATTTCATGGAGGATGGCAGTCGTGTTGTCGGTAGAATGGTTGTCTACTACGATGACGTTATAGCCAAATGTGGCTCGCTGGCTCAAGGCAGAAGCTACAGCATCGCGGATGGTTCGCTCTCTGTTGAAGACGGGAATGATGACCGACGCCTCTGTGTCGAACGGTTCACTGTCGAAGTCGAGTTGCAAGTATTGGCTGGTATCAACGAGCGCGTGGAGTTCTTTCAGATGTTCGGTAACGGCTCGTTCCATCTCTGTCTGTACTTTCCGGTTGTGCGGATTCACGTAGTCGAACTGCTTCTCGCCGCTTTTCCGCAGGTCTTTCTCTTCTTCTGTATAGAGAGTTTCGTTCAGGTGGAACAGTCGGCCGTGGCGCGAAAGCCACAGGCGCAAGTCGTACCAGCCGGCGTAGGTATAAGTAGTCGGCATCTTTTCTTGTCCGAATGCTTTCAGCAAATTGCTTCTGAGGAGGAGGAGCGACCCAAAGTCGAAGTCGTCGCGGAGGCTTCCCGGCTGATAGTCGATAACGGGATGCCGCTCTGTCTGTCCGTTTTTGATGGTGTAGTGGTCGGCGTATACGAGTGCTGCCTGCGTGTTGTCTGCCACGGTCAACATCCGTTCGAGTGCATGATAGCCCAGTATCAGCGGTTCGGCTTTCAGGTGGATGAGAGCGTAGTCTGCCTTCGTCTGTTCTGCCATCAGCTGCATGGTCTGTGTAGAGAGCAGGTTCTCGGCGGTCAACCAATTGACGTTCTCGGGCAGACTTTCTCCGGTTGCCTTGTTGTCTGTACCGATAAGGTATATATGGTTAATGGTCTTGCTTTCCTGCAACTGTGTTATCAGGGGCAATGCGTTGACCGTACAGCTGCAAGGTAAGAAGCAGTCGATGCGTTTTTCTTGTTCCATTACTTTGTTTGGTTTATTCTTCGGGAGTATTCCCACGCCTGTTTCCTTTGTCAGTCAAGGGATGACGAAACCTTGAAGGCTATTTCTTCATCAGTTTGGCTTGGAACCATCCGACGATGATGTCAATGACGGGCTGTTGGAACCAATGGTCGCTGCCATGTCCGGCATCTTGCAAATTGATATAGTCTACGGGTACATTGAGCTCTTTCAGGGCGTTGAAGAGGTGGTCGCTCTGCCGTTTCGACACCATTTGGTCCGCTGTTCCATGCATCAGAAGAAATGGTGGCAGCCCGCGTTTCAGGTGTCCCATTGGACTTGCCCATCGTGCCCGTTCTACGTCGTCAAGTATTCCGTTACTTTGGTTGAACTTGTAGACAACTCCGTTCAGCAGGAGTGCTTCTGCTGCCGAGGGTGATTGGTGGTAGGCAAGCATCTCGTCGGAGAATCCTTCGGCTACGGATGTGAGGTCGGTGGGGCCGAAGATGTCGCAGCAAGCTTGTACGGCGGATGACTGTTCGAGGAAGTCGCCTACGTTGAATTCTTCTTCGTCGGCAGTCATTGTTACCAGTTGTGCCAGGTAACCGCCTGCCGAATTGCCCATGACTCCGATTCGTTCGGTGTCGATACCGAACTGGTCGGCGTGGGCGCGGAGGTAGCGTATGGCTGCCTTTCCGTCGATGAGGATGGCTGGAAACGGGTTGGGGATAGTGCGATATTCTGCTGCTGCAACGACGAATCCTTCTAAGGCGAGTGCCATCCGCAGCCGGCTCCATTTCCCATAGTCTGACGTAGTGAAGCCGCCTCCGGGGAAATAGACCACACAGGGCTTGGGCTTGTCGGTGTTGGGAACGAAGAGCGTGAGGTGGAGTGCGCGCGTTCCGTTTCCGAAGTACTGTGCGTAGACTACTTCGTTGATGGTATCGATGCGCGGTGCCTCTATCTTCACGTCCATCGTGTAATGCTTGGCAGTTTCGCTACCCTCGAATACAGAGGCGAGGGTTATCTTTTCAAATGTTTGATGTATCTTGTCCATTTGTTCTGTTGTTGGGTTGGCTCAGTCGCGGCGGAAGATGTCGCGTGTGTATACTTTTCCTTTTACGTCGTCGAGACTCTTGTCGTATCGGTTGGCAATGATGGCATGGCATTGCTGTTTGAACGCATTGAGATGGTTGACTACCCGGCTTCCGAAGAAGGTGGTGCCGTCTTCCAATGCTGGTTCATAGATGATCACCTGTGCGCCCTTTGCCTTTATGCGTTTCATCACGCCCTGGATGGAACTCTGACGGAAGTTGTCGCTGTTCGACTTCATCGTCAGGCGATAGACACCGATGATGCATTCTTTCTCGTCCTGTGGGTTGTAGTCGCCCCGGTCGTAATAGTCGTAGTAGCCGGCTTGGTGCAGTACTTGGTCGGCGATGAAGTCCTTGCGGGTGCGGTTGCTCTCAACGATGGCCTGAATGAGGTTTTCCGGCACGTCCTTATAGTTGGCCAGGAGCTGCTTGGTGTCTTTGGGCAGACAGTAACCACCGTATCCGAACGACGGATTGTTGTAGAATGAGCCGATGCGCGGGTCGAGACAGACTCCCCGAATGATGTCGGCCGTGTCGAGACGCTTTACCTCTGCATAGGTGTCCAACTCGTTAAAGTAACTCACGCGGAGCGCGAGATAGGTGTTGGCAAACAGTTTCACTGCCTCGGCCTCAGTCAGTCCCATAAACAAAGTGGGTATGTTCTCCTTGACGGCACCCTCCTGCAGCAGGCCGGCAAAGATGTGTGCCGCCTTGTCGAGGTGTTCGTCGCCATCGGGACGGCCCACGATGATGCGGCTGGGGTAGAGGTTATCGTAGAGAGCCTTGCTCTCGCGGAGGAACTCCGGGGCAAAGATGATGTTGTCGCAGTGGTATTTCCGGCGCACACCCTCGGTATATCCTACCGGAACCGTGGATTTAATCACCATGACAGCCTCGGGATTCACCTTGCCGACAAGCTCGATGACCTCCTCAACATGGCGTGTGTCGAAGTAGTTTCTGACCGGGTCGTAGTTGGTAGGCGTGGCAATGACGACGAAATCGGCATTCTTGTAGGCTTCAGCACCGTCGGTAGTAGCTGTCAGGCGAAGCTCTTTCTCGCCCAGAAACTTCTCGATATACTCATCACGGATGGGCGAACGGCGGCTGTTGATGAGGTCTGTTTTCTCCCGAACAACGTCTACCGCCGTTACGTCGTGGTGCTGACTGAGCAGTGTGGCAATGCTCAAGCCCACGTATCCGGTACCTGCGACAGCTATTCTAAGGTCGTTCTTCATATTGTCTTGGTTCGATTGGATAGGCAAAGATAGTGAAATTCTGCTGAAAACCTCGACAGCTGATCATAAAAGCAGTGGTTTTCGGCTCCGGAAGTGGATATTTCGCATCGTGAAAGTGTATGTTTCAGACTTGGGGAAGTGTGTCTCTCTCAATAATCAATGAGGTCGTGTCAGCTCAGCATGTTGTATCTTCTGTTCCTGATGGAGACTTTGGTGGGCTGTGCTTCTGTGCTTCCGGTATCAGATACCCGCTTCTGAGGGCAGCCACTCCTGCGTCTGCCGATTAAAACCCACGACCCTTTCGTTCAAAACCCTATACCCTTTCAGCAGAAACCCACGAGGGTTTTGCCGGAAACCCTATACCCTTTCTATAGAAACCCACGAGGGTTTCGACGTGGAATGCCATGTGTGCCAGGTAAGAAATGAGAGTGTCGGCTACGCCATACGTGTGTCTCCCTTTCGGATAGGAGTTGCTTCCGCAGCCGGACGCAGGGAGGTATCGCACGATGGATTGGAGGAAATAAAAAGCCGAAAAGCGTACTTCTCTGATATTTTTGTGTACTTTTGCACGCAAATATCGGCCATTGCGCAGCTTTTTCCATACGGTACATGTTTCGATTCAAGAAGTTAGACATATTCATTGCCAAACAGTTCGGTTTACTCTTCGCGGGTACGTTCTTCATCAGTTTGTTTGTACTGATGATGCAATTCTTGTGGAAGTGGGTCGACGAGCTTATTGGAAAGGGACTTTCGTTGGATGTGCTGGGGCAGTTTTTTTGGTATATGAGCCTGATGATGGTGCCACAGGCTTTACCTCTTGCCATCCTGCTTTCGTCGTTGATAACGTATGGTAACCTCGGCGAAAGTTCGGAACTGACGGCTGTCAAATCGGCCGGCATTTCGCTGATACAATCGTTTCGCGGACTGATTGTGATTACCGTCTGCATCGCCTTGGGTTCTTTCTGTTTTCAGAACTATGTCGGCCCCGACTCGCAGAAACACATGGCGCAACTGCTGATATCCATGAAGCAGAAGAGTCCCGAGCTGGAAATCCCGGAAGGAGTCTTCTACAGTGGTATTCCGCAGACCAATCTCTATGTCGAGAAGAAGAACATGAAGACCGGCCATCTCTACAATATAATGGTATATAGGATGACCGACAGTTACGAAGACCAAGCCATTATCCTTGCCGACTCGGGAATGCTACAGTCGACTGCCGAGAAAAAGCATCTCGTGCTGAATCTGTGGAGCGGTGAATGGTTTGAGAATATGCCTTCGCAGACAGTGGGAAACAGTGCGAGCGTGCCATATCGGCGTGAGACATTCGCCCACAAGCATATTGTACTCGACTTCGACAACGACTTCAGTCTGACCGATATGGCCGGCATTTCCGGTAATGCGCGTACCAAAAGCCTTGCTAAAATCGCCCACGACAAGGACTCCTTGATCAGCATGTCGGACAGTATCGGACACGCATACTACAAGGAAGCCCTGACGGCGGTCTACCATGTGCCTCCGCTGAGGCTTGACCAAATACGGAAAGCCGAGAAGCTGACAGCCCGGAACGACTATAATATTGATACGCTCTATGCCAGACTGCGACCGGAGATGCGGCGCGAAGTCATTGACCAAGCCTTGCTGACAGCCCAGCAGGAGGTGAGCGACCTGGAGTTCAAGAGTATGATCACCAAGGATACCGACACACAGATCCGGCAACACAGCATCGAAATCATCAATAAGTTCACCCTCTCGCTCATCTGCATCATCTTCTTCTTTATCGGTGCGCCCCTCGGTGCCATCATCCGAAAGGGAGGATTGGGCGTGCCCATCATCATTAGCGTCGTTGTCTACATTATATTCTATATCCTGGACAATACCGGCTACCGTATGGCACGCCAAGGGTCGTGGGCTATTTGGTTCGGCAAAGGACTCTCGCCGGCCGTACTTATCCCCACGGCCATCTTCTTCACCTACAAAGCTAACAACGATTCGGCAGTCTTCAACGTCGATATGTATGTTCAACTCATCCGCCGTATGCTGGGACTGCGCGTCAAGCGCCATATCATCGGGAAAGATGTCATCATCAGCGACCCCGACTATCAGCGGGATACAGATATTCTCGAACGGATGAACCAGACGCTGACGGAATATGCACACAGACATAACCTGAAGTCGCCACCCGACCCTATCAAGGTGTTCTTCAAGTATCATCCCGACCACACCGTAGAACAAATGAGCCAGGAACTGGAGCGCGTCATCGAAGACTTGGGCAATACGCGCAACAAGCGGATACTCTCCGAGATCAACAAATATCCCATCCTCGTCGTAAAGGCACATACCCGTCCTTTCGGGCGCAGATGGATGAACATTGTCGCTGCCGTCATAGTGCCGGCCGGACTGTTCTTTTACTTCCGCATGTGGCAGTTCCGGCTGCGGCTGCATCGCGACATGAAAGCAATCAAGGAGACCAACGATGCCATCATAGCCGAAATACGGAGAAAGGAAGCCCGGCTTCCCGCCACTGTCTGACAACAATCAACAACAAGGTAGACACTTTTTCTGTAACGAATAAGAATATGGAGAATTACAAGCTCGACAGCATTGAAGACGCTGTGAAAGACTTTAAGGTTGGAAAGTTCGTCATCGTAGTCGACGACGAAGACCGTGAGAACGAAGGCGACCTCATCATGGCTGCCGAAATGATTACCCCCGAGAAGGTGAACTTCCTCCTCAAGAATGCGCGTGGCGTACTCTGCGTACCCATTACCCTCTCAAGAGCCGAGGAGCTGGATTTGCCCCATCAGGTTTCTGACAATACATCGATGCTCGGTACACCGTTCACCGTAACCGTAGACAAGCTCGAGGGGTGCACGACGGGCGTCTCTGCACACGACCGCGCCGAGACTATCAAGGCACTTGCTGACCCGAAATCGAGCCCGCAGACTTTCGGCCGTCCCGGCCACATCAATCCGCTCTATGCCCAGGATAACGGAGTATTGCGCCGATCGGGGCATACCGAGGCAGCCGTAGATCTCTGCCGACTGGCCGGATGCTACCCTGCCGGCGTGCTGATGGAAGTAATGAACGAAGACGGAACGATGGCACGCATGCCCGACCTGCAGGTAAAGGCAAAGGAATGGGGACTGAAGATTATCAGCATCAAGGACATCATAGCCTACCGGCTGGCAACAGAGTCAAGCATCGAAGTCGGCGACGAGGTTGACCTGCCCACCGAGTACGGCCACTTCCACATGATTCCGTTCCGACAGAGCAGTACCGGACAGGAACACTTTGCCCTCATCAAGGGTGAATGGGAGAAAGACGAGCCGATACTGGTGCGCGTACACTCTTCCTGCTCCACGGGCGACATCCTGGGAAGCCGTCGCTGCGACTGCGGCGAGCAGCTCCACAAAGCTCTGCGGGCGATAGAGAAAGAAGGCAAGGGTGTTGTCATCTACATGCAGCAGGAAGGCCGTGGAATCGGACTGATGAACAAGATGGCTGCCTACAAGCTGCAACTGGAGCAGGGGCTTGATACTGTCGACGCAAACATTCATCTGGGCTTCAAGCCTGACGAGCGCGACTATGGATGCGGTGCTCAGATGCTCCGCCGGCTCGGCGTACACAAGATGCGGCTGATGACCAATAACCCCACGAAGCGCGTCGGGCTGGAAGCCTACGGACTTGAAATAACAGAGAACGTGCCCATCGAGATCTCCCCCAACAAGTACGACTACCGATACCTGAAGACCAAGAAAGAGCGCATGGGGCACGACCTGCATCTCTGATCTTCTTGAACAATCCCGGCGGCAGTCGGGTGGTATCCAACTAAAGAGTCAGGAGGAGTTGAGCCAATAATGTAAGTAGCTTGAGGTTACTGAAGGCTTAGCTCCTCCTGACTCTTTCTAACTCCATCTACTCCCGATAGTGATTCTACGGACGGAAGGGCGCGGCTTTCGCCATTAGAGAATATCTGCCCGGCTTGGTGTCAGTTCAGCATCAGTGTCATTTCCAATGGATCGCTGGCAAAGATATAGTCTGCCAGTTCGTTGATGGTGAGCGTGCGGACGTGCGACAGCGGACGGTTGGTGTGGCTGACGTGTCCCTGCTCGATGTGGAAATAGATGTTGTTCATTGGGATGTCTGAATCGTTGCAGACGCGCAGGTTTTGTTTCAGGTCGGGATGGCGGGAAGCGTAGAGTTGCAACGCTTTCTCTGCGTTGACGATACGCAGCATGGCGGGAATGTCGTGGCTTTGTCGTCGGGCATTGGGATCGAGCGAACGAGCAATGCGGAAGTCTTCCTTGATGATCTCGAATCCGTTTTCAGTGTGCAGCAGCATTGTGGGGTGCGACTGCTGCCATGCGTCGTAGGCGGCAAAGTCCCAGCTGTCGACATCGGCGGGCGGAGCTACGCAGGTGATGCGCTGCGAATAGCCGCAACGGCCGTACCAGTCGCGGAGCCAGTCTTCGGCGGGTATGAGCGCGGCCAGCACGACTCCCTTATGATACAGGCGGAAGTGAGCCTGCGACATCAGATTGCTGCCTATGTCCTGCTTGCGGTATTCCTCACGGACGCTCACTCCGCTGATATAGGCCGTCAGTGCTTGTGTCTCGTAGTATTTCAACTGGTGCGGAATCGTCTGAAGGGCAGCCACGGTATGGCGGTTGAACTGGCAGACAACGTTCCATTCGGGGCGGAAGACGCGCGAGAAGTAGAGGTCGATAAACTCCTCGGGGTCGTGGAAGGTATCGCGCCACAGGTCGCGTGTTTCCTGCTTGATGCGGTTTTGGTCTTCAAACTGTGCCAGGGGATATTTCTCCATCACCACGTGCTTTTCCAGAAGAATGTCGGGCTTGTATGACAGTTTCGCGCCGCGCAGTCCTTCGATGCCGAGGTCTTCTTCGCGGTTCATGTACTTGTACTCCTCGGGCAGATGGCGCGCCAGTTCCTGGTTGATGACGGAGAAGGCACCCTCGTAGCGGGTGTCGGCCTTTTCCACGCAGACATCGAAGACGGAGTGGGTGATAGGGCATCCGAAAGTGAAGGCGATGAGCCGGCCGTCGACCCATAGGGTGCCGCCGATGGCTCCGACCTCGTCCCACATCGTGAAGACGCGGGTCATCGAGCGCAGCTCTTCCGACAGTTCTTCGGTGTCGTTGCCCTCTTCCTTGGTTGTCTTGCGCCAGTTGCTCTCTACGGCCAGGCATTCGGGTATCATGTCTTTCGTGAGCGGTCTGTATTGGTAGTCGGGATAGAGTCTCCGGAACTTATTGCAGTGGTTGCGCTTGCCTTGCAGTTTCTTGCCGGCGAGGTTGGCGAGCTTCTCCCGGCTGTAGATATAATCGAAATGGTCGCGGTCGGGGCGGATGTCGAATGTGTCGGGAAAGACGCTCTCGAGAATCTCTACCATGCTGCTGCACACGCCGAGCATGAGGAAAGGATGCCCGAGCGCGACGGCATCGTCTCTCATCCGGCGCACGATGGCGGCGAAAGGCTCGCGCATCGACTCGTCCCAGCGGCCTTTCCATACGGGTGCCATGTAGGCAAGATGGTGCCCGATGTAGAAGCGGAAGACGAGAAAGCCGTCTGCTTCGGCCATCTGTGTGTTGTACAGAAACCGCCATGAGATGATGTTGGCAAAGCTGAGATCGCAGTTCTGTCGGTCGCCGCAGAGCGTATAACTCTGTATCAGCTCGCGGTCGGTCGTCTTTACGTCGTGGAATCGTATCATAATTCTGGGGAGTTAAAGGAGTTAGCGGAGTTAAAGCGGTGAGAGACACGCCACCGGCTGCTGACGGGCAGACTTGCTGACCGTCATTGCAAAAGTAGGCAGAATTTCCATAACCGCCAAATCATACCCGTATCACTTCCCCCAATCAGGAAGGCGCCATCACGGTACCATTAGAATATCCCCCGCATGCCACCGGATTATCATCCTCATGATAACGGATTATCATCCTCATGATAATGGATTATCGTCCGCATGATAATGAATTATCATCCTCATGATAATGGATTATCATCCGCATGATAATGTAGTCCGGGCACGATGAAACGGGAAGCGGTACACGGATTCAGGGGGAAGGCACGCATGGAATAGGGTGGGGCAGAGGCGCGCATCTGTCCGTAATACGGTCGTTGGATTACCCGACCGGCGAGGAGGACTGTCTGTATAAATCAGATATCAGATTTGGCCGTTCAGCGCATTATTGCTAACTTTGCAACGTATGACACAACATAATAGAAAAGTTGATGATGGAACTGAACTTGAAAGAGATATTCGCTAATTGGGACAAAGTGCCGGTGGAAGTGAAGAAAGAGATAGCAAGAAAAAGAGCAGAAGCCATTGACAAATATCAGGGGACTGTTATCTTCAAGGATTCTGAGACACTTGGACTCGTATGAGACTGCTTCTTGACACCAACGCACTCATCTATTGGATTACCGACAAGGAGTTGTTGTCGGATGATGCGCGTAACATGATAGACGATTACTCGAATATTCCCTGTGTGAGTACTGAGACATTACGTGAGCTTGTCGTACTGTTCAACAACGGTGGAATAGTCAGTCGTTATTGGATATCAGCCGCAGAAATGCTGAAAGCTTTTGGTACGGAGATAATGGTGGATGTACTTCCTCTTGATGCAAATGTAATGCGAACCTATGCAAATCTCCAAATCAATACGGTACAAGACCATCGCGACCCGTCTGATCACGTCATCATTTCGCATGCTATAACGCTTGGGATACCTCTCATCAGTTCCGACCGTAAGTTCCCTTTCTATAAGAGCCAAGGTCTTGACCTGATGGAAAGCAAGAGATAGATGGCTGTGGAAGACACTTAAAAGCATACACAAACATAACATTAAGATAAAACTATGGATTTATTAGAACAGATTGTTGCAAGGGCAAAGGCCGACAAGCAACGCATTGTTCTCCCCGAAGCCGAGGAGGAACGGACTCTCAAAGCCGCTGAAAAAGTATTGGCCGACGACATGGCAGAACTCATCCTGATTGGCAACCCCGGACACATTCAGCATCTCGCCCGGCAGTGGGGACTGACCCACATCGGCAAGGCAACCATCGTCGACCCGGCCGATAATCCCCGGAGCGAAGAGTACGCAGCCAAGCTGGCAGAACTCCGGCAGAAGAAAGGCATGACCATTGAGCAGGCGCGCGAGTTGGTAACGAAGAACAACCTCTACCTCGGTTGCATGATTATCAAGACCGAAGGAGCCGACGGACAAATCTCGGGAGCCTTGTCGACCACGGGCGACACGCTGCGCCCGGCTCTGCAGATTATCAAGTGCGCACCGGGTGTCAGCTGCGTGAGTGGTGCCATGCTCGTGCTGACCCACGAACAGCAATACGGCGAAAACGGTATCGTAGTCATGGGTGACGTGGCCGTAACGCCGAATCCCACAGCCGACCAGCTCGCACAGATAGCCTACACCACCGCAGCCACCGCACGCAGCGTGGCAGGATTCCAAGACCCACACGTGGCCATGCTGAGCTTCTCGACCAAAGGTTCCGCCAAGGATGCCAAGGACAAGCAGACGGGCAAGAGCGTCTACATCATCGACAAGGTCATTGAAGCCACCCAGATAGCCCGGGAGAAATATCCCGACCTCAAGGTAGACGGCGAGTTGCAGGCCGACGCTGCTCTCGACCCGACCGTGGCAGCCAAGAAAGCTCCCCAGTCCGACATTGCCGGTAGAGCAAACGTCCTCGTCGTCCCCAACCTCGAGGTAGGCAACATCAGCTACAAGCTCGTTCAGCGTCTCGGCGGTGCTACAGCCATCGGCCCCATCCTCCAAGGCATTGCCCGACCGGTCAACGACTTGTCGCGCGGCTGCTCCGTCGACGACATTTATTATATGGTGGCCATCACGGCATGTCAGGCACAAGATGCCAAGCGAAATTAGAAAAACCAACATTCCAACATGAAGATATTAGTATTAAACTGCGGAAGCAGCTCCATTAAGTACAAGCTGTACGATATGGCAGACGAGTCGGTACTGGCTCAAGGTGGTGTAGAACGCATCGGACTCGACGAAGCGTTCATCAAAGTAAAGCTGAACGACGGCGGGAAAAGACAGATCATGGAAAACCTCCCCACCCACAAGGAGGGAGTGGCACTCGTGTTCAAGGTGCTGCTCGACCCCGAAATCGGTGCGCTGAAAAGTCTCGACGAGATTGATGCCGTCGGACACCGCATCGTGCAGGGCGGCGACCTCTTCGAGAAAAGCTGTATCGTAACCAAGCAAGTAGAGAAAGGCATCGAAAGTCTCATCGACCTCGCCCCGGTTCACAACGCCGGCCACCTCAGAGGACTCCGTGCCGTAGACGAACTGATGCCGCATACGCCACAGGTAACGGTGTTCGACAACGCGTTCCACAGCACCATGCCCGCCTACGCCTATCTGTATGCCGTACCCTACGAGTTCTACAAGAAATACCACGTCCGCCGCTACGGCTTCCACGGCACCAGCCACCGCTACGTTTCCCACCGCGTCTGCGAGATGCTGGACGTCGACATCAAAACCCAAAAGATTATCACCTGCCACATCGGCAACGGCGCCTCCGTAGCCGCTGTGAAGTATGGTAAGGTCGTCGACACATCAATGGGACTCACCCCGCTGGCAGGACTGATGATGGGCTCGCGCTCCGGCGACATCGACCCGTCGGCAGTAACCTACCTGATGGAAAAAACCGGCAAACAACCCCAAGAGATGGCAGACTTCCTCAACAAGCAAAGCGGCGTGCTCGGCATCACTGGCATCAGCTCAGATATGCGCGAGATTGAGAAGGCCGACGAGGATGGCAACGAAATGGCACACCTCGCACTACAGATGTACAACTACCGCATCAAGAAATACATCGGGGCATACGCCGCCGCCATGAACGGAGTAGACATCATTGTCTTCACAGCCGGAGTGGGCGAGAATCAAGAAGGCGTCCGCATGGACTCCTGTTCAGATATGGAATACCTCGGCATCAAGATGGATGCAGAACGCAACCACTGCCGCGGCGAAGAGCGAATCATCTCCGCCGACGATTCGAAAGTAAAGGTCGTTCTGGTTCCGACCGACGAAGAGATTGTCATTGCGCGCGATACCCAGGAGTTGGTCAGAAACCTCAAGAAGTAATTCCCTCCTCCTCCTTTACCTCACCCTGCCGGCTCTCATCAAGGAGAACTGACAGGGTGATGTTGTAAGCCGGCAGGATGACTGCGAACACACAGTTTGCTACCCTTTTTACCCCTTCGCGGTGCATCCCGTCTCTGAACAATCCAAAGAATAGAGTCGTAAAATATATTGACAGGAAAGAGACAGATGCCCTTACCGTAACTGTTTGACAATGAGGTGTATATATTGAGACCCCCTCGGTATACGACCGAGAGGGTCTCTGTATATGACAGAGATACCCTCTGTATATGACCGAGGGGGTCTAAGGTAGAGACTGTGCTGAACAGTACTCAAAAAGAATTTACATTTGCCTCCCCCGGCAGTTGGGGCTTCATCCCCGTTTTTTGGGGGCTGGGGTGGGGCTGTAGAACTCCCTTTTGTATAAAGCATATCTTTATAACCTACGGAGCATATCTCCATAGCCTATAAAGCATATCTCTATACCCTATAAAGCATATCTCCGTAGGTTATAAAGATATGCTCCGTAGGTTGTAAAGCATAGCTTTATACATTCGGGG
>CAUVFB010000016.1:0-15905 GCA_963551095.1 uncultured Prevotella sp.
CTGGACGGCCGACGGAGTGGTCGGCAAGATCATGGGAGCCGTGCGTATGGGCAACGTTCCCGCTACGTCAATGCCCAAAGGTGTGAACGTCTCAGGCGAACTCAAGACCAAGGGCGATGCTGCCGGGCGCGAACTGGCAGGACACCGTGGCGACGAGTTCGTCAAGGTAGTCTACCACAGTAGCAAGTGGCAGGAGGTAAAAGAGAAAGTTTGGCCCTACAAGACCATCAAGTACACCCTCAAAGCCGACCTTATCACCAAATCGGGCGGCAAGACCGTGCTCACCCACTGCTACCTCCAGAAGAGTGCCAACGGACAGAAATACGTCATGGTCGTAGGCAGCGACCCAGAGCGGCATCCGGTGAAGTAACAGATATCCCTCTCCCCCGACGAGGCACGTGCCGCAGCAATGTAAGGCATGTGCCTTGTTCTTCATCTTATGACCGGTCGTGGCAGCATATT
The DNA here is from genome assembly GCA_963551095.1 of uncultured Prevotella sp. Lineage (GTDB taxonomy): Bacteria > Bacteroidota > Bacteroidia > Bacteroidales > Bacteroidaceae > Prevotella. The sequence continues at coordinate 463 of CAUVFB010000016.1, forward strand.
TCCTGCCGGCGAGTACTTGTTCCAAAAAAGAAACCTTTTGTCTTGCACCTCAACCTAATTTAATGTATCTTTGCGGCATTGAAAAGTAAAACAAGAACATCAAGAATACAATGGAAGAATTGAAGAGTAAGACGCATCGCGTTTTAATGATCGGCGCAGGTGGCGTTGCTACCGTAGCCGCTTTCAAGATTGTCCGGAATCAGGATGTGTTTACGGAGTTTATGATTGCCAGCCGTCGCAAGGAGAAGTGCGACGCCCTGGTCAAGGCCATCCACGATAAAGGCTACAAAGCTGATATCAAGACTGCACAGGTGGATGCTGACGATGTAGAGCAATTGAAGGCTCTCTTCAGTTCGTTCAAGCCAGAGCTGGTCATCAATCTTGCCCTGCCGTATCAGGATCTGACTATTATGGAGGCCTGTTTAGCCTGTGGCTGCAACTATCTCGACACCGCCAACTACGAGCCGAAAGACGAGGCACACTTTGAGTACAGCTGGCAGTGGGCTTATAAGGACAAGTTCGAGAAAGCGGGTCTGACGGCTATCCTTGGTTGCGGCTTCGACCCGGGTGTTTCACAGGCTTACACGGCTTATGCTGCCAAGCACCACTTTGACGAGATACAGTATCTTGACATTGTTGACTGCAATGCCGGCAATCATCACAAGGCATTTGCCACCAACTTCAATCCGGAAATCAACATCCGTGAGATTACACAGAAAGGGCTCTACTATGAGAATGGAAAGTGGATTGAGACCGAGCCGCTGGCAGTACATCAGGATTTGACCTATCCGAACATCGGTCCCCGCGACTCTTATCTGATGCACCATGAGGAACTGGAGTCGCTGGTGAAGAACTATCCGACCATCAAGCGTGCCCGCTTCTGGATGACATTCGGGAAGCAATATCTCACTTATCTCGACTGTATTCAGAACCTCGGCATGAGTCGTATCGACGAGATTGAATACGAAGCTCCGTTGGCTGACGGTTCCGGCAAGACGGCCAAGGTAAAGATTGTCCCGCTGCAGTTCCTCAAGGCTGTGCTGCCTAACCCGCAGGATCTCGGCGAGAACTACGACGGCGAAACTTCCATTGGCTGCCGCATCCGTGGTATCAAGGATGGCAAGGAACAGACCTATTATATCTACAACAACTGCAGGCATCAGGATGCCTACAACGAAACGGGCATGCAGGGGGTCAGCTATACGACCGGTGTGCCCGCCATGGCAGGTGCGATGATGTTCCTCAAGGGCTTGTGGCGCAAGCCGGGTGTATGGAACGTGGAAGACTTCGACCCGGATCCATTCCTGCAGGTGCTGAACGAGCAGGGCTTGCCTTGGCATGAAGTGTTTGGCGGTGATTTAGAACTGTAGGAAGATGGCTTGCTCTTTGGATTTTATCGAATTTGTCAGTAGTCAGATAGCTGCAGCAGGGACTGTAAGATACAGGAGGATGTTTGGCGGTTACATGGTTTATGTTGACGAAAAACCTGTCATTACCGTTTGTGACAATATACCTTATGTCAAGGAACACGAGGCAATTAAGTCCATGATGCTGTCTGCCGAACGTGGCTTCCCTTATGAAGGAGCTAAGGAACATTATATTTTAGATGTTTCAAAGTCTGATTTTGCAGTCAGGGTCGTTAAGGTTTTGGCAGAGGTATTGCCTTATCCAAAGAGCAGAAAGAAGAATAAATAGTATTTTATCAATCAGAAAGCAAGATAATAGTATATGGCAAAAGAAGATACAGGCGCGACATCGGCTGCTGAAGGCAAGCTGAAAGCCTTGCAGGCTGCAATGGCTAAGATAGAGAAAGATTTTGGTAAAGGCTCCATCATGCGGATGGGCGACGAACAGATAGAGCAGGTAGAGACCATCCCGACAGGCAGTGTGGCACTCGATACTGCACTGGGCGTGGGCGGTTATCCGCGTGGCAGAATCATCGAGATCTATGGTCCGGAGAGTTCCGGTAAGACAACCCTGGCCATCCATGCCATTGCCGAAGCGCAGAAGCAGGGCGGTATTGCCGCTTTCATTGACGCCGAGCACGCTTTCGACCGTTTCTATGCGGAGAAGCTCGGAGTGGATGTGGACAACCTTTGGATTTCGCAGCCCGACAACGGCGAGCAGGCTTTAGAAATTGCCGACCAGCTGATTCGTTCTTCTGCCATTGATATTCTCGTTGTCGACTCCGTTGCTGCCCTCACGCCAAAGAAAGAGATAGAAGGCGACATGGGCGACTCTGCCGTCGGTCTGCAGGCACGACTGATGAGTCAGGCACTGCGTAAGCTCACTTCAACCATCGCCAAGACCAACACCTGCTGCATCTTCATCAACCAGCTGCGTGAGAAAATCGGTATGATGTTCGGCAATCCCGAGACAACGACGGGTGGCAATGCCCTGAAGTTCTACAGTTCCGTCCGCCTCGACATCCGTCGGACGGGTCCTGTAAAAGATGGCGAAAAGATTCTGGGCAACCAGGTCCGTGTGAAGGTCGTCAAGAACAAGGTGGCACCACCTTTCCGCAAGGCAGAGTTCGAGATAACCTTCGGTGAGGGCATCTCAAAGATCGGCGAGATTGTAGACCTGGGTGTACAGTACGGCATCATCAAGAAGAGCGGCAGCTGGTTCAGCTATAACAACACGAAACTCGCTCAAGGGCGCGATGCCACCAAGACGATGATCAAGGATAACCCCGAACTTGCCGAAGAACTGGAAGGGCTGATCAAGCAAGCCATCGCAGAGCAGGAAAACAAGTAAGCAGAAAGCACGTTGCATTTCAGACAAGCGCCCCGCGTAAGCAACCCAACTTACGCGGGACGCTTTTTATATATCTTCCATCGTCATATTGCTTGACAGCCTCGAGGCATATCAGCATAGCACTGGATTATCGTCAGGATGATACCGGATTATCATTAGAGTGATAATGGATTATCATCAGGGTGATAATGGATTATCATCAGGGTGATAATGGATTATCATTAGGGTGATAATGGATTATCATCAGGATGATAATGGAGTGCCGTCTGCAAGTATGGGTCAGAAGCGGAAGATGATGCCGGCAGTCACGCGATGGGATACCTTCCACATGAGAGACTTTTATCCGTACATCCCCGGTGAGGTCTGTCTGTAGCGCAAACAAGCCTTGTTCGGACATTGAACAAGGCTTGTTTGCGAATCGGTATATATTCTTTGGGTTATCCAACGGATGAAAGCTGCCAGCCGACACTGCGCTCACCGTAACGGAGACTGCCCACCTGCACCGGTGTCGGGGAACAGCTGCTTTCCTTGCGGGATTCAATCGCCCTTTATCTTGGGATACTTGCGGAACCAGCCGTCCATCCGCAGCCTTATCACTCCGAAGAATGCCTCTGAGAAGATGCCGCCGCTCATCTTGCTTGTCCCTTCGCGCCGGTTGACGAAGATAACGGGCACTTCCTTGATCCGGAATCCTATCTTGTGGGAGGTGTACTTCATCTCAATCTGGAACGCATAGCCCTTGAAACGAATCTCGTCGAGGGGGATTGTCTCCAAAACACGGCGGCGATAGCAGACGAATCCGGCCGTGGTGTCGTGCACATGGAAGCCTGTAACGAGACGAACGTACTTGCTTGCGAAGTAGCTCATGAGTACTCTGCCTATCGGCCAGTTCACTACGTTCACGCCACTGACGTACCTGGATCCTACGGCTACGTCGTATCCCTCGTCGTGGGTGGCTGCATAAAGACGCGGAAGGTCGTTGGGGTCGTGGCTGAAGTCGGCATCCATCTCGAAGATGTAGTTGTATCCGTGTGCCAAAGCCCATTTGAAGCCGGCTATATAGGCTGTCCCCAATCCCAGCTTTCCCTTGCGCTCGATGATAAACAGGCGGTCGGCAAACTCGGTATCTATCAGTCGGTGTACGATCTGTGCCGTTCCGTCGGGGCTTCCGTCGTCGATGACCAATATATGGAAGAACTTTTCCAGTCCGAACACAGCCCGGACGATTTTCTCCATGTTCTCTTTCTCGTTATAGGTAGGGATGATTACAATGCTGTCGCTTGTCATACGCTTTTCTTTTCTGCAAAAATAATATTTTTATCTATATGCCACAAATCGAAGATACATTTAATTGAGCCTGCCGACCCAAGACGACTGAACCTTCATTCCTTCTCCGCTTCCACGGCTTCGCATATAATAGTTGGGCAAAGAAGTGCCTGCCGCCGCTGCCTCTGTATCGCATTCCCATCCATCTTACTGGTCGGGATTCTCAACAAAGCCCTGGTATTCGGTGGCGAGACCCGACATGACGGCATCGTAAGCCTCGGACATCACTTGCTTCTCAAACTCCATTCCCTTGCCTTTCGGTGGGATGGGCTTATGGATGGTGAGACGCAGTGGATGCCAAACGGGGAAGTGCCAGTCCCTGGTGCGGGACATAACGTCGAACGAACCATTGATAGTCAGCGGACAAACCGGCAACTGTAGCTCATCGGCAAGCATAAACGCGCCTCGCCGAAACACACCCATGTGGCCTGTAAACGAACGCGCTCCTTCGGGAAATACCACGAGCGACATGCCTTCCCGCAAGGTTCCGCGTGCCGTATCATAGGTTTTCTTGATCTTACTCGCACCGCTTTTGTCGACGAATATATGATGGGCAGACTCGCAGGCCACACCTATCAGAGGTATTTTACGGATGCCTTTCTTCATCATCCACTTGAAGTTGCGCCCTAAGAATCCGTAGATGAGAAAGATATCAAAGGCTCCCTGATGATTGCTGACGAAGACATAACTCTGATTCCGAACCAGATTCTCGCGGCCTTCAACCTTCACCGGCAGCAAGAGCAGGCGCACGGCAAGCACCGACCACCACTTGCCGGGATAATAACCCCAGAAGTGCCCGTTACCCAGACTGCACCCGATAGTAGTAACCAGGGCGGTGATAACAGAGGCCATCAGGAATATCGGCAGAAAGACAAAAAGCGTATAGACACGATAGGCGAATGTTCCCAACCCTGTCAAAAGCGAACGGAAGGCGAGGAGAGATGCCGTTGAATCGGCAGAAGTACGACGACGGGGAGAAGTTTCCATTGAATTCTATTTTGATGTGTGGAGCGTTATGACAGTAATTTCATTGGGCATATTGAGCCGGAAAGGCACAAGTCCTCCCAAACCGGCCGTAACGTAGAGATAGCGGTCGCCCTCTCGGTAAAGACCGTAGTCTTCTTTCACACTGATGTGAGTGGGACGCCATCCGAAAAGCTGCATCTGTCCCCCATGAGTATGCCCACTAAGGGTCAGCTGTGCGGTGGTTTTCGGCAGAATGGAGCGTCGCCAGGCCGACGGGTCGTGCTGTAACATAATGACAAATGCGCCTCGCCCTATCCCCCTGGTGGCTTTAGCGTAGTCGGACCGATTGGGAAAAGGCGGCAGGCCGTCATTCTCAGTACCACAGATAACAAGAGAATCGATAGATGAGGTGCCCGCATTCCTGGCTGAAACACAACTTGCTTTCTTGCCGGGATACAACACCACATGGCTGTTTCGCAATAGATTCCATCCCAAATGCTGCTCTTCTTCCTTGATAAGGCGCCATTCGCTGGCGGCCTTTTCCCGTGGATTACCTTTTATATACTCCGCATAGTCATGGTTGCCGCGCACGGCAATCGCTCCGGAGGTACTATATGATATGGTGGAACGGAACTTCTCGACTTCCTGCGGACGCATATTCTGCAAATCACCTGTGAAGACGATAAGGTCGGCTTGCTGCTTCCGGATGCTGTCCATCTCGTTTTCGAGAATGAATCTGCGCCATCCGTCGAATGTTCCCACGTGAATGTCGGACACATGGACAATGCGATAGCCGTCGAACGAGCGGGGCAGGTCTTTGAAAGCAATGTCCACGTGCTTCACCTGTATGGAAGAGAAGCCGAAAGTAAGTCCGTATATGTAAACGGAAAAGACAGCTACGCCGAGGAAGATGCCTATATAATGTCCCCAGTTGGTATGGGTGTGGGTGATGAACTTTCTTGTAAGCCAGCCGAAGAACGACGATACGGCAAAGATTGTCTTGGGGATGATTACCAACCCCAGCATGAACAGATAGGTATTCAGCCATGTCAGATCGGCAGGAGCAAAGTTTCGGATAGAAGCCAAGCCGCAGGTGTATGCCACCATACCCATACAGGGCAGCCACCACAGCAGCCTCAGCCGCCAAGAGATATGGTAGCGGCGACGGAAATAGTGTAGGTCGATGTATCCATCGGACAATACGATTATGAGAAGCAGGGGTATGACAATACGGGCAATCATCTTTCTTGCTGTCTAAAATGCGAGTGCTTCACCTCGGTAGGTGTCGTCCAGGACACCATTAGCTAATATATGTCTGCCATTGCAGAACGTGTGAGCCACCTGCCAGCGGTATTCGTGTCCCAACATAGGACTCCAGCTGCATCGACTCTGAATGATTCCGTTGGTAACCGTCCAGGATTGGTTAGGGCTGACAATGGTAATATCGGCCTTATAACCCTTGCGCAGGAAGCCGCGGCGGCTGATTCGGAAGAGCGTGGCAGGATGGTGAGCCATCAGCGCGACGAGTTGTTCAATGGAGAGGATTCCCTCGTCGACCAATTCGAGCATCGTTACCAGCGAGAACTGTATCATCGGCATGCCCGACGCAGCCCGGGCGCAACCTCCCTGTTTCTGATTGAGTAGGTGGGGAGCGTGGTCTGTAGCTACGGTATAGATGTTTCCGTTGGTCAGTCCTCGCCTCAGAGCCTCGCGGTCGGTTCGGGTCTTGATGGAAGGGTTGCATTTGATGAGCGCACCCATTGCCGGATAGTCCTCATTTGTAAAGTAGAGGTGAGCAATGCACGCCTCCATCGTTACCAGCCGACGCACAGCCTCATCGTTGAGGAGCGACAGTTCGCGTGCTGTTGTGAGGTGGGCAATATGCAGACGGGTGTTATATTTCAGCGAAAGCTCCACAGCCAGACTTGACGAACGCCAACACGCCTCCTCACTGCGTATCGCCCAATGGTGGGAAATATCCGGGTCGTCGCCATATCGTGTCTGGGCTATAGCCATATTGGTGTTGATGAGGCCTGAATCTTCACAATGTGTCATCAGCGGTAAGCCGAGTTCTCCGGTCACACGAAAGATTTCCTCTAATGATTGCCGCTTGTTCACCAACATATTGCCTGTTGATGCTCCCATAAAGAGCTTGATACCGGGAATCGTATGGGGTTCTATTCTTCGGAAGCTATCGCTGTTCAGCGAGGTAGCACCATAGAAAAAGCCGTAGTTTACGTGGCTGTCCGCCTGTGCTATCTGCATTTTCTGCGACAGTGCACCGGCGGTTGTGGTCTGTGGTTTCGTGTTGGGCATATCGAGAAACGACGTTATTCCGCCATAGACAGCCGCACGACTCTCAGTTTCGATGGTAGCCTTGTCGGTCATTCCTGGCTCGCGGAAGTGTACATGCTCGTCGATGATGCCCGGAAGAACAAAGCATCCCGTGGCATCTACCGTTTTGTCGTAGTAGCCACGGGGTGCTTGTTCTCCCTCTGAAATCTCTTCTATGCAGTCGTTTTCTATGATAACGGAGCCTTTATAGCTTCGCCCTTCGTTGACGATTGTTCCACCTTGAATGAGTTGCCTCATAGCTTTTGCTGTTTGGAATACGGACTGGCTTCTTTGTCGCCCTTTATCTTTAATGCGTTACAGAATCCCCAGCCATCTGTGCAGGCGTTGGGGGCACGATACCGGCATTGGGAGCCGAGCCCGGAACGGAGGGGATGGTACCCGATGGTTCGGCTGTTCCGTTCATCTCTTTCTGTGCTTGCAGGAAGTTGGCATAGAACTCTTTTACCTGGGAATTGTTCTTGAAAGTGTCGGGAGCCTTTGCCATGATGAACTCAACCCACGACGGCAGTTGGCTGACAGCATTCATGTAGAGGTATTCGCTCATCCATTCGGGATAGGCATCGGGCGTTGTGTCGTAGGAAACCCGGGTGAAGAAGCACCATGGTCCCAGCACGTTGTCGAAGTTGTCGGTAACGAATTGCGTGAAGAGCTTATCGCCTTTGGCATATACTCCCAACGCTTTCTTGATGAGCCGTGCATTGACTACCTGTTCGTCCTGCCCGTTCAGGATGGCCGCACTCTCTTCGTGGTCAAGTTCGGCATACTGGTTGCGGAGCTGGGTGAACTTCGTCCAAAAGTCGTTCAGTTTGTCGTTGAGCGGCGTACCGCTGATTTGCAGTTGCGTGTTGTCTATCTTCAGCACGATATCTCCCTTCTCCAGCACAACGGGAACCTGCAGGTTGACATCGTCCATGAACACCTGGGCTATCCGCACCGAGTCGTAGCTGCCCTGAAAGGCGAACTGTCCGTGGACAACATCACAGGAGTCGATGTTCTTCAAGGTATCCTCTGTGCCTACTTTCAGGTACAGTTTTCTGCCGTCGAGGCTCGACACGTTGGACGACCCCTGTATGTTGTATGAATTGGCACAGGATGCCAACGCTACGAGAGGGATGATAGCGTAAAGTACTTTCTTCATGATCAATGCTTCTTGTTCGGTCAGACAAATATACATTCTATCGCCGATGGAGGGAAAGAAATTCAGTGTAATTAAGTCTTTGGGTCGAATTTTAGTGTTTTTTCAGTCTCAAAGGTTCTGTGCTTCTTTCTTCAGTTCGTAGTTGATGCGGTGGGTCGTATACATTTCCAGGATGGCTGCAATGAGCAGTAGCACCACCCAGTTATGGTGAAAGATGCTGACGTAGGTGCTGTAGCCGCTCAGTGTGTCGGCAAAGACAGGCACGAGGAAATGCCAGGAATCCTCTACCATGAACCCACCCGACAGTATCAGGAGCATGTCGGCGATGGTCATGATGCGCCGCAGACGGCGGATGACAAGCTGGTCGCCCTCGTATCGCTGCCAGATGTGCATGGATGCGAACGCCAATGCTCCTGCCAGCATCACCCAACAGCTGACGGGCTGCCATATGAAGCACGCATACAGGCCGGCACCAATGACCAGCATCAGACCGCCCAGGAGGAAGAAAAAACTTTCGGTTTTACTCAGTTGTCTCATATTTCTGTGTGTTGTCGGCAGGCTTCTCGTCGTCGCTCAGTACGAAGATATCCTCATCGTCGGCTTTCATAAAGTAACGTTCGCGTGCTATCCTGGCCGTCGCCTTCGGGTTGAGCCGCAGTTCTTTCAGCTGCTGCGTGTCGTGGTGGTACTGTGCGTTATATTTCTTTATCTCCTTCTTGAGGTCGTCTATCTGATAGGAGTGTTCGATGAGCTTCATGAAACTGTTCTCGTCGATGACACCGACTACCAGGATTCCGACAATCACGACGATGTGATAGCGGAACCGATTGAGGAAGAAGAGTATATGCTTAAGTATATCCGGCACGTTCGTTTGCTTGCTCTGATTCTTGCGGCATCGCGTCCGTCGTTGGATACGCCGCCGTTTGTTGGCTGCAAAAGTAAGCAAAAGATAGGATATGCACGGAAAGGGAAATGATTATTTGGGGCTTATTAACAGTTTGAACAGCCACGGATTCGGCTTCCTTTCCAAAGGGCAGAGCTCTCGAATCAGCCTTGTGTGAGACGGAGACAGGCACATTCTCGTTTCATGCTCAAAGCCTCGACTTGCTCACGAATGGGGCCGACTTGTGAGATGGCGCACATGTCGACACCCCAAAATGTGTGTATGTTTGAGGCTATTCGTACGCTTCGCGTAAAAAAGGGTATAGGGTTTCCGACGAAAAGGTATAGGGTTTCTGCCAAAACCCTCGTGGGTTTTTCCAAAAAGGGTATAGGGTTTCGAATGAAAGGGTCGTGGGTTTCCTCAGAAAGGGTATAGGGTCCCGGAAGTCTGTCAACTATATTATCTCCTGTTATGGCGGTACTGCGGTGGCCGGAGCCGGACATAGAACTGAAGCAGAACACCCATTCGGAATTAATTGCTATCTTTGCAGCATGGGAAACGCACCGACATTAGACAAATATCAGCAGGCTGTAGTGGAGGCAAGCCACGGACTGCATCTCGTGCTGGCACCGCCGGGATGCGGAAAGACGCATATCCTGGCAGAGAGAATCAGATACGCACGGCAGCAGGGAGTACGGTACGAGGATATGCTCTGCCTGACGTTCACCAACCGTGCCGCAAGGGAAATGGCAGACCGTATCGCCCGCGCCGTCGGTGAGGAAGCCTCGGAACTGATGGTGGGCAACGTGCACCGCTTCTGCGCGAAGTTCCTCTTCGAGCAAGGCAGGATTCCCTCCGACTCTGCCATTATAGACGACGAGGAGGCAGTGAGCATCATTGCTGATTACCGCAATGAGGACGAAGAAAGCATAACGAGAGACTTCGGCCGGCGCAAGGACTACCAAGCCATCATCTTCTTCCAGCACCTCGTCCATCAGATGGAGCAGAGACATCCGTGGAAATATTACCTGCACCCCGAGAGCTTCACCGACAACGATCGCGAGGCGATGAAGCGGATCTGCGAGTCGCAGCAGATAGAATACGACGAGCGGGCGGTGGTCAGCATCTGCCGCCACGCACAGGAATATATGGACGAGGCCGACGTGCCGGGACTTGACCGGAAGCTGGCCGACAAAATTCGGGTACTGTTGCGGAAGATGTACTATGCCGACTGCTATGCAAAATACAAGGAGGAGAAGCATCTGCTCGACTTCGAAGACCTGCTGCTGCGCACCTACGATATCTACAGCAGCGACCCGACGTGCAAGCGTTACCCGTGGATTCAGGTAGACGAGGTGCAGGACCTCAACGGCATGCAGCTCGCCATTATCGACCTGCTCACGGCCCGGGAGAATCCAACGGTGATGTTTCTGGGCGACGAGCAGCAGGCCATCTTCTCGTTCATGGGTGCCAAGGTGGAGACGCTGACACTGCTGAAGATGCGCTGCCGGGGAAACATCCACCATCTGCAAAGAAACCATCGCTCGCCCAGGTATCTGCTCAATATCTTCAACGACTATGCCGAGAAAGTGCTGGGGATTGACCGTGAACTGCTGCCGGTTGCAGACAATGAAGCGGCGGCTGCACCGGGCGACTTGCGCATCATTCACAGCAGTACGACAGACACAGAGACAGAAGATATTATCCGGGAGACACAACGGCTCACTGCGCAAGACGATGACGAGCGGACAGCCATCATCGTCAGTTCGAATGCCGATGCCGACCGCATCAGCGAAGCCATGTCAAAAGCTGCCCTGCCTCACTTCAAGGTGTCGGGACGCGACCTCTTCGGCACTCCCGCCGTAAAGCTGCTGCTGGCTCATCTCAGCGTACTCGCCAACGAGCATGACTCGATTGCATGGACACGCATCCTGAAAGGCCTAAAGACATTCCCCTCCCATTCGCTCGCCCGACGGTTCTGCTGGAAACTGAAACAGCTTGCCCTCTCGCCATCCGACTTCCTGCTATACACCGGCAGCTGCTATACGGCAGAATTCCTGCGGGCTTACGACGAAGAAGAGATCGTCGTGTTCGATACCGAAACAACCGGCCTGGATGTATTCACCGACGACATTATCGAGATAGCCGCCATGCGCATAAATGGTGGAGAAACCGTAGGAGAGCCGCTCGACCTTTACATCAGAACCGACCGACCCATCCTGTCAAAGCTCGGCAGCAAGGAGAATCCGATGTATGCCATCTACAACAGGAAGTCGGCAGCCCATGCGCTGCTTTCTCCGGCCGATGCCCTGCAACGCTTTCTGGAGTATGTGGGCTCACGCCCCATTCTCGGGCATAATGCCGGCTACGACTACAATATCATCGACAATTGTCTGCGCAGGTATTGTCGAGATACGATGCCCAACCACAGCAACTGCTGTTTCGACTCGCTGAAGCTGATGCGGTTGCTGGTGCCGGGGCTTCATTCCTATAAGCTGGAGTCGCTCCTGGAGAAGTTCCGACTCGCGGGCGAGAACAGCCATCAGGCCATCGACGACGTAGGAGCAACGGTAAGTCTTGTACGATTCTGTGCAGAAAAGGCACGCGAGAAGCAGGAACAGCAGATGGCTTTCATCCGCCATCCACGGGTACAGCCTTATATCAACGTGCTGCGCGCGAATTACGGCGAGCTTTACCGCAATGCTTTCCACCGGCTTTACGTCGTCTCACCAGATGATGAGCCGGCATTGGTCAGTGAACTTTCCACAGCCTACGAAGCCTTACTGGCCGATGGAAATATCGACAAGATTCCCCACTTCGACTACATTCTCCGCTATCTCAGTATTGACATGCTGACAGACAAGAATATGGCCAATGCGCTCGCACCACAGCTCGCACAATATATCATGGACATCAATACGCTCAAGGAAATCGATTTCTGCAACAGCCGGAGTATCCGCGAGCGCGTCTACGTAACCACCGTCCACAAGGCGAAAGGCTTGGAATTCGACAACGTCATCGTCTTCGATGCTGTCAACAGTCGCTATCCCAACGCTTTCAACAAGACCAAGCGGCAAGACGAAGAGGATGCCCGAAAGTTCTACGTCGCCATGTCGCGCGCCAAGCGTCGCCTCTTCATCGCTTACGCCTTACAGCTGATCGATCACCACGGATATGCCTACAACCGTGAACTGACACCGCTGATGGATGCGATACAGAAACATTTCGATTAAGTCTCCCCCCACATATATTATCATCTGTTCTATTGCCGAGCACAAAATATTCTATAACTTTGCAACGCAATAGTTAGACAATAACGACAGCAAGTTTCTAAGATTTTTATTCACAATAACAAAACGATTATGACAAAAGAGAAATTTTTCACCTCCATGGGATGGATAGGGATGGTAACATCGGTACTCATGTATATCTTCTACTTCCCGCAGATCGAGAACAATCTGGCAGGACACAAGGGAACATTCATTCAGCCGTTCATGGCTGGTATCAACTGTACGTTGTGGGTGGCATACGGACTCTTCAAAGAGAAGCGCGACCTTCCGCTCGCCATTGCCAACACGCCCGGCATCATTTTCGGATTCGTTGCAGCTTTCACAGCCTTATAAGATCCCTATTGACCGAACCAGCCTGTCCAAGGGTGTTAAACACCCTTGAGCATAGGTGTTAAACACCCTTGAGTGTAGGTGTTAAACACTCTTGAGTGTAGGTGTTAAACACCCTTGGAAACAGATGTTTTCTTATGGGATTCTCTGTCAGAACGCGAAGCCTATTCCTAAACCGAACGGATGGCATACCGGTCCGCTGCTCATTAGTTTTGTAAGCCCGTAATGGATATAGATGGAGAAAGAATTAAAACCGAAATAAGCCTCTGCATTTAGTCCGATCGGATTCGTATCCAAATTGCGGCTGACCGTATGGCGTTTGTGCCCTATCCTATACTTGCTTCTTATTTCATTCCTGAGTTCGATCGAACATCCTAATCCCATAAAAAACTGATTACTGGAGAACTTCTTCTTCCATTCCATCATGATGGGGGTTCTGAAGAAACCGTACTTAATGAAACTCGTCTTGACTCCTTCGGCCATATTCCGTACCAAAGTCGGAGTGCCGTCGTTATCGGCCAGCATGTAATGGGTCTGGAAATGATTGTGTATCATGCCCGCCTGAAATCCCCAAACCACTCCCAACGTATTGGAGGCATTGAGTCCGATGCCTATCTGGAAGAAAGTAATTCCCCATTCCAACGACTTTACATCTTTGCTGTGCATGCCTCTCCCTCCGTTCAACAGGTTGACACCAATAAACCAATCGGGTATGTTGCCATAGAAAGTCCGGCCGCTCTTCTTCCTCACAGGCACGAACGGCGAGGAGATAAAGAAGCGTTCCACTTCCTGACCTTCAGCATAACTGGTCTCCTGGGCTTTCACAAGTGTGTCGCCCTCTTTGTTGTAGACGGACACATGGGTCAAAACACTGTCCGTACTCACCACGATCTGCCTGTCGGCATAGTGAATGATCGTGTCGTTCGTCTCGGTTCCCATTGTCGGAACAGCCGCAATGAGCGATAAGGTCAATAATAGATGTCTCATAATTGTATCTTTTTGTTCTTATTCCGTGAATGTTTCTCTCCCTGTCAGTGCCGGGAATAGCATAGCTTCATGATGTCATCGGGACCGAGCGAACCTTCAATGTAGATGACGGCACCACTCTCGTTGGGTGCATTGCTGAAAAGGATATACCGGTTAAGTCCCGACGGCAGCTGGGGCAGCATATAATAACCACTTGTAACCTTACCGTTGTCTACGATTTCTCGTATCTTCCGGGCTTTCTTCCGGTCGGCAAGCAGATAAGGCGCAATACTTGCACCAATTCGTTTATATGTCAGCGACTTGTATACTTTCAGTCGATAGCCTCTCAGGACAGCATCGTTCAGTATAACCATCCTGCAGTTTTTTGCTTTTCCGAAGCGTTCGAAAGCGATGCCGGTCTGCAGGTCGCTCTGCGCCCATACGGGCATCAGTACCAAGAGCAGACATAGGGTCAGAAAGGTTCTTATTGTTTTATTGTTCATCGTTTGTTCCTCCCATCATTGAAAGTGCATTGAAATCCTCGCTGCCATCAGTCGAAACCATATCGAGTGCCGTTTCTGCCTCGCGTTGCACCACTTCCCGGTTGGTGGTACAGTGGCCGTTTACGATGGCATAGTCGCCTGCCTGTGGCGCATTGTTGTGCACCACGAACATCGTTACCACCACTGCGGCTGCAGCAGAGACGGCTGCCACAAGCCAGTTGGGTATCCGCTTCTGCTTCGGGGTTGCCACGGGTGCGGTTTTATCTGCTTCTTTCGCACTGCGCTCCTGCATCTCCCACCGGAACAGAGCGCAGAACGGTTTCAGTTCGTCGGGCACAAGAAGTGGCTCCTGAACAAAGAAACTGCGCAGCAGCTGCTCCTCTTCCACTGTCGTTTCACCGTCCAGATACTTCCGGACGCAGTTGTTGATATCGTCTATCTGCATATCTTGTTTCCTCCTATTGTCAGTCTGATAACCTCTTTCTGAATGCGCCGTCGTGCTCTCGAGAGGTTCTGTCGCAGTGCTTCTTCCGTGCAACCGCAGATTCTGGCAATCTCTCTGTTCTCATATCCGTCTATATCCTTGAGCCGGAACACCTGGCGTTGAAGCGGCGGCAACCGGTCGACGATTAGCCGTATGAGTTCCATGTCGTCCTTCCCGACGGGATTGCTCGGCTCTGCGAAGAATTCCTCAGAGTGTTCTCTTTCTGCGCATTCGAACTGCCGGTGCCGCCAATGGTCGATAGCTATTCCCTTGATAATCCTTACAGCTAAGGCCTCAGGGTTGGGATGCGCGTCGAGCCGACTGCGCATAGCCCACATCCGGAGGAATGTCTCCTGCACGAAATCCTCTGCTTCGACATCTCCGCCTTCCAGCGTCGCTGCCACTCTGAGCAACCGGCTGCGCAGACTCACTATTGTTTGGTTGA
>CAUVFB010000017.1:0-15327 GCA_963551095.1 uncultured Prevotella sp.
GACAAGTCTGTGATATTCCTATTGGCTGCTGTGGCTATGGAGGAAACAAAGAAGATGTATGCCGGAAGAATATATCAATTTAAAACTGGAATGAGAATATAAAAAACGAATGGAAAGAGACTATAGAATAAAAAGAATACTTACACACTTTGAAAGACAGTACCATACAGTCTTCTGTTGGCCTTCTTCCGACTTTCTGTTCGTTCACGGTCCCATATTCTCATCGAAGAGAAGCCTATTAGCATACAGGATTGGCATCCGCAAGCCGCTTTTCATGTGCTTTGATGTTTGTCGAGCTTCGGCAGTTAACATAACTTTTGCTTTGGCGTTTGCAACGGCGTTGCAGTTAACTTTCCTTTCGTTTTGACGTCTTCGAAAGCCGTTGCAAGCCATTTTTCATTTGCCGGGACATTTGCAACGGCATTGCAAGCCGCTTTCCGTTTGCTGGGACATTCGTCCATGCGGAATAAGACTAATAACTGATTCGGAAACCACAGCCAATGACGCGCGGGAACCACAGTCAACTGTAGGGACGCACGGCTCGTGCGTCCTCCGCAAGCAAGGATAAACCAACTCCACCACATGGAAAGGACGCACGAGCCGTGCGTTCCTACAGAGGATGAAGCCAACAAAGTAAACGATAAACATCACTTATAATGTGTTGATTGGTAAAAAAGAAGAGCCTTTGGGATGGTTTTGCAGAGGTCTTGATATATAATAGGAAGACGAATTTGGATAAAAATGCAAATAAACATGTATAAAAAAGAGGTATCTCCTAAATATATAGAGATGGTGAGAAGAAACTATTGGTAAGACAAAATACGTTTATAGTTGATTTGTTGACAAGCTTATCAAAGTGTAATATGTGAATTGACAACTATAATATAAGTTTTTAACAGCATTTTGAAATACGTATTCGTAAGGCTTTGAAAGACTACGAGGAATGGCACAAATACGAATTTTTGAGCACAAATAGTAACATTTTTATAGTTTAATTCAAATTATAAGTGATATAAATTAGGATTTACCAAGACAATTCGATACTTTTGCAAAAAGTTTATAACTATTCTGTGAATTATCACTTATTGTTAATTAATTTAATCAAACATGAGCAAGAGGTTTACTTATTTGATGGCTGGACTCGCCGCGATAGCGGTATCTATGCCCACATCGGCTCAGTTGACGCCGATGAACAAGATTCCCTTTGAGCTGAAAAAGACATTGCCGGGACAGAAGTCCAATGTGCAGAAAGTTGATGTGCAAAAGGCTTTCCCAATGTTGAAAGGGAAAATGACCAAGAACACTATTAATCCGCTCTTCAGCCAACCGCTTGCAGTTGTGCATCCACCTGCAAAGGCGGGAGTGTTAACTGTTAATCCCGACTTGAAGATTTGGAGTAACCTTATTTCTGATACGGAGATGGGTATTTATTCTTTCCACCCGACATCTGTACTCAACTTTGAGCAGTTGGCAACTTACGAGCAAGGATACTTCAATGGCGGTAGTGGACTAGTTGACGACGAACTGCATGGCATTTACCTCAACACACAGTATGCAGCATTTGGTATCATTTTAGTCTACCATTATTCTTTCAATGTGGACACATGGGAGTTGGTTTCAACCCCGGAAGCAGTTAACGACTACAGTCTCATTGCTACAGAAACGGCTACAGACCCGTCAACGGGTGAAATCTTCGGACAATTCTATACCACGAATTTAGATGCCCAACAGTGGGGCGTTATTGATTATACGACTATGACGCGTACTAACATAGGTGCCTCCTCACATTTCTATGTGGCATTGGGCATTGCCAATGATGGCTATGCTTATGGTATAGCGACCGACGGAAACCTTTATCAGATCGACCGCACTACGGGTGTTGAGACACTGAAGGGCTCTACGGGTGTTCAGGTGGCAGATTCCAAGGGACAGTATTATTATCAAGGTGGTGAAATTGACTCGAAGACCAACGAATTCTATTGGGTTTCAAAGGATTCCGAGGGCAATTCACAACTCTATACCGTTGACCTGAACGACGGACATGTAACACCTGTTGGTACTTTTCCTACCAGTACTACTTTGGTGGCTATAAATATACCTGCACCTGCAGCTGAAAATGGCGCACCTGCAGCAGCTACTGATCTTGCAGCTAACTTTGTCAATGAAGCTACGACGGGTACCCTTACTTTCAAGGCTCCTGATAAGAAGTTCGACGGTAGCTCGCTTACTGGTAATCTCAAGTATTCTGTGCTTGCCAATGGTACAGAAGTTGCCACAGGCAACGTAGAGGCTGGAAAGACGACTACCGCTAACGTCAGCGTTTCGGAAGGCGTTGTCAGCTTTATTGTCGTTACCAGCAATGATGTAGGCAGAAGTCCAAGGGCGAGACTGACTACTTATGCAGGCTACGATACACCCAATGCAGTTGCTAACCTAAAGTTGGAAATAGACAACACCAATAAGGCTACCCTGACATGGGATGCTCCAACGGAAGGACTGCACAAGGGCTATCTTGGAACAATAACCTATGATGTTTATCGGAACGCCGGAGAGAATTCTACGCAGGTCTCTTCCGGTAGCACAGCTACCACGTTCAGTGAGACATTACCTGTGGGTGAGCTGACATGTTACACCTATTCCGTACGTGCCATCAATACTACTCAAAACAGTGCATTGGCAACGAGCGACGGAAAGATTATTGGTAATCCGTTCGAAGTGCCATTCTTTGATGATATTTCAACAGAGGCTGCATCCAAGCTCTATACAATCATTGACAACAATAACGATGGCAGAAGCTGGTTCTGGGATAAGGACGGTAAAAAAGGCGGCTTGTTTGTGTACAAGTTTAGCAAGGACAACACCGGCGACGACTGGCTGATGTCGCCTCCTATCCACATGAAAGCGGGTAAGAAGTATAATGTATCTTTCAAGGCATGTGCAGGACTGTCGAATTATGTAGAGCGACTGGAGGCAAAGTGGGGTGCAAGCAATACCATTGCTGGTATGACAGAAGAGATTCTTCCCGAAACCGACCTCAAGAGTGCTAAGTTCGCGACATTTGAGAAGGAGATTACTCCTACGACAGAAGGCAATTATTATATCGGATTCCACGCTATCTCTGATCCGGACAAGTTCTATCTCTATCTCGATTCTATCTCTGTTGAGGCTGCTCCCGAGGCTAAGGCACCGGCAGCTGTAGAGAATTTGACAGCTATGGCAGATGCTACCGGAGCACAGAAGGCCACTATCAAGTTCAATGCACCGACTAAGGCGGTAGACGGGACGGCTCTTACGAGCATCACTAAGATTGAAATCAAGAACGGAACACGTCTTGTTGAGAGCATCAGTAACCCGACTCCGGGTTCTGCACAGCAGGTGGTGGACAACGCAGCTGACCTTGGTAACAATAACTATACTGTTATTGCCTACAATTCATTCGATAATGGTGAGAAGGCAACTGTGAAGGTATATGTTGGTTTGGATATCCCTGCTTTGGGCAAGATAGACGCATTCGACCTGACAACATCTGCTAAACTGAAGTGGGAAGCTGCTACAGGTGTTCACGGTGGACTCATTGTCCCGGAAGATGTAAACTATAGTATCCACAATGTTACCGATGATAACAAGGTCGGCGACGAGATTGCCAATCTTAAGGGTGTTACAGAGTATACCGTAACCGGACTCAACAACGACGAAGGCGAGAAGCAGAAATTCAAGATGTGGGCTATTCAGGCCATAAACACTGCTGGAAAGAGCAAGTGGAGTGCTGGTTCCATTATTGTTGGTGCACCTTACGCGCTTCCGTTCCACAACAGTTTCAAGAACGCGACACTTGAAAACCAGTTCTTCGGCTTGGAATACAGTTCACGGGATATAGTATGGAAAGTCACCAAGGACGATTCTTCTGATGGCGACGGTGGTAGTTTGGTATGCAAGGCAGACGTGGCTGGTACGTCTACCCTCCACACGGGTAAGCTAACTCTTAAGGGTGCGACTGCTCCGAAGGTAATATTCGACTACAAGAACGAAGATGTTGAGCACACGAAGGTGGAGATCTTCTTCCGGAAGAAGGACGGTACAGTTACAGCTCCTATTTGGACGAGCACTGCTGCTGATGCGAAACCCGGATGGCGAACCATCTCTGTCGATATTCCTGCCGCACTGACCAGCGAAAGTTATGTTATTATGGGTATCAAGGCTACTGCCGACGATGTCGATGATGCACCGGTTTGCGTTGATAATATCAACATTGCCGATCCGCTCCAGAAGGATGCAGCTGTCGAGATGACTGCTCCCGAAAGTGCAAAGAAGGGACAGACTGTCAACTTTAACGTGAAGGTCAGCAACCATGGACTTGACAAGATTGAGAATGCCAAGGTTACCGTAACCGTAAACGGAAAGGTTGTCAAGGAAGAAATCATCAATAAGAGCCTGTCTCTGCTCCAGGAAGCAGAAGTTCCCGTAGCTTACAAGACCACAACCATGGATCCGGCCAACAAGCTCAACGTGCAGGCAACTGTTTCTGTCGACAACGACCTCGACTTAGATAACAACACTGCCAGTGCAGCCGTAGATCTTGACGTAGCTAATGTTCCTGTACCGCGGAATCTCAAGACTTCTGTGGTTTATCCGAATGTGAGTCTGACATGGGAAGCTCCAGAAACGGCAAGTGCTGAACAGACTGACGACTTCGAAGGTTATGGCGCATGGAGTCTCGACCTCGGCGAATGGAAGACTGTCGACAACGACCACGGAAAGGCCGGAAGCCTCACCAAAGGAAGCAAGTATCAGCATCAGGGCGAGGAGTTTGCTTTCATGAACTGGCAACCCAGCGACTTGTTCGAAACTGGTCAGGGACTTGATCCTCACTCCGGTACCAAGGCAGCCGTAGCAATCTATCAGGTCAACGAGACCGGCAAGGAGTTCATCAATGCCGACAACTGGCTCATCAGTCCGCAACTCTCCGGCAAGGCACAGACCGTCAGCTTCTGGGTGAATAACGTCATGGCTAAGGACGGCTCGTTCGGTGAAGAGAGCTTCGAAGTTCTCTCCTCTTCTACCAACAACGAGACTGCCAGCTTCACTAAGATTGGCGAGACACACGTTCAGAAGTCTGCTCAATGGACAGAAGTTACCATCGACCTCCCGGCCGGTACCAAGTACTTCGCTATCCACCACATCACATCCAAGGATCAAGCATTCATCTTCATGGTAGACGATGCCAAGTTCGAGGCAGGTTCCGGTCCTGTAGGATACAATGTATACCGCGATGGCAAGCAGATTGGCAACACAGCCGAGCTTAACTACGACGACCTACCCGGCTCAGAAGACAAGCACAAGTACAGCGTAACGGCTGTCTACTCCGACGGTTCTGAGTCGCTGCCAGTCGAGGCAGAAGTAGTACCGACTGCTATTGAGAATATCAGCATCAACGGCAAGACCACCTACGATGTGTACACCGTAGACGGCAAGCAACTGCTGAAGGAGGCTAAGAGTCTCAAGTCGCTCACCAAGGGTGTCTATGTAATCAATGGTAAGAAAGTGATTATTAAGTAGATCCTCTACTCTCCGGCCTGTGTATCAGGCTGAGGGTGAAAGCTCATCAAGAGGGTGTGTCAAAATTGGCACACTCTCTTTTTATGCACAAAGCCCTGACCTTTCTCAAGCCAAAGTTTTATTATTTTAGGAACAACGAAAACCCTTCCTTAAGAACGACAATTATCGTTTAACTTAGACGACGATTATCGTTTAACTTAGACGACGATTATCGTTTAACTTAGAGGACGATTATCGTTTAACTTAGAGGACGATTATCGTTTAACTTAGAGGACAATTGTCGTTTAACTTAGAGGACGATTGTCGTTTAACCTAAAGGACGATTGTCGTTTAATTTAGAGGATAAAGAGCCCTCCTTATGGACGACGGAAACAGGATCATCGAAGTCAACCACCAACTACAAGAGTATGAACGAAAGGCACGGGAGCTCTCGACATCCGTTTGTCTGTCATGCAGATGCCCTGACGATGATATTCTGCCCCTCGGAAAGGGCAGTCTTTGTACCATACGGCAAAGACTTTGATGCTTTTTTCGGAACGCTTCTAAGCTTTCTCCCAAAAGCTTGCGAGCTTTTTCAAGTAAATGATTGTCGAGGGTAATGAAGTATTCGAGCTGTCCGTTTTATGCTTACAAGAGGAAATGCGGGCTAAGCCTTCACCCTAAGACCAAGGTTAAGAATGCGTTGCAAGCGGAAAGAACTGACGAAGTGCAGCCCTTGTAAGTGCTTCTCGACTGACGGGAAACACGGAAAACAGCTTGCCCACCAGTATTCCCAAGCATGAGTCAAGGTTGGGGAGTTTCGTCGAGTTGTATAAAAAGAGGATTTAACCGTAACAAAAAGCGACATTATCAAAGAAAAAAACAACATTAATTTGCACGCAAGCATGATCACTTGGCTACCCATTATTATTAATTTAACACAATCACACATGAACAAGAGATTTTATTCTCTGATGGTAGGACTTGTCGCAGCAGCGACAGTACTGCCGGTATCGGCGCAATTGATGCCGATGAGCAATGTACCCTTCAGTCCGGAGAGGACGCTGCCTGGTCAGAAGAAAACCGTGCAGAAAGTCAATCCGCTGAAGGCTTTTCCCGAACTGAAGATGAAGACACTGCCCCGAGGTGTCAGGTCTCCGTTCAGTCAGGCAACAGTGGTGGTCAATCCGCCTGCGCCGGAGAACGTGTTGGCGATCAACCCCGATCTGACTATGTGGGGCAACCTGCTCACCAACGACCTGCTGGGTATCTACTCGTTCCATCCGAGGGCGAGCATCAACTTTGAGATGCTGTCCGACTACTACAGAGGCTACTTCAATGCCGGCAGCGGTATCGTAGATGGTGAGCTTCACGGCATGTTCCTTGACACGAGTTACTCCAGCTTCGGCATTCTCAAGCTCAGCCATTACGCTTTCAATACCCAGACATGGGAGCTGACCAAGCAGCCCGAGGAGGTCAGCGATTTCAGTCTGACGGCTACCGAAACTGCCACCGACCCGGCGACTGGTGAAATCTTCGGCGAGTTCTTCACGCCCGATCTGAATTCCTACGAGTGGGGCGTTATCGACTATACTACGCTTAAGCGCACCACCATCGCTCCCGCTACCCACAAGTACGTGGCGTTGGGTATTGCCAATGACGGCTTCGCCTATGGCATCTCCAGCGATGGAGACCTCTATCAGATTGACCGCACGACCGGTGCGGAGACACTGAAAGGCTCGACCGGTGTGCAGGTGTCCGACCGCGACGGGAAATACTACAGCCAGAGCGGAGAGTTCGACCCAAAGACCAACGAGTTCTATTGGGCTGCCACCGACAAGGATGGCAACTTCCAGCTCTATACCGTCGGCCTGACCGACGGACACGTAACTTCTATCGGCTCATGCACGGAGACGGCATCGGTAATGGGACTCACCATTCCGCTGCCTGAGACCGTCAACGGAGCACCGGCAGCAGCCACAGGTCTTGCAGCCAACTTCGTGGACGAAGCTACCAACGGAACGTTCACGTTCACTGCTCCCGATAAGAAGTTCGACGGCAGCACACTCACGGGCAATCTTAAATACACCGTATTCGCCAATGGCATGGAAATAGCCAATGGCAACGTGGAGGCAGGCAAGCAGGCTAACATCAACGTGAATGTAGCTGAGGGCGTTGTCAACTTTATTGTCTTTACAAGCAACGGCGCAGGCAAGGGACCGAGAGCCAAGCTGACTACCTACGTCGGTTACGACGTGCCCAACATCGTTGGCAATCTGAAACTGGACCTTGATGACGTGGGCACCGCCACTGTAACTTGGGATGCTCCGACCGCCGGCCTGCATCAGGGTTATCTCGGCAACATCACTTACGACGTGTTCCGCAACGTTGACGGAGCTGCCGAGAATGTGGCTTCCGACATTCCAGCCACCATGTTCAGTGAGGTGATTCCCAAGGGCAATCTGTCGTGCTACACCTACTCCGTCCGCGCCAATAATACTACCCGGAGCAGTGCATTGGCAACCACTGACGGGAAGGTGTTCGGCAATGCGCTCGAAGTTCCCTTCTTCGACGATCTCCTGACCGAGGCCGACTCCAAACTCTACACCGTGCTCGACAAGAACAGTGACGGTAGCACCTGGGAATGGAACCAAGCTAAGGGCGGCGTATTCCAATACAAGTTCAATAAGGATAACGCCGGCGACGACTGGCTGATGTCGCCCCCGATTCATATGAAGCAGGGTCGGAGCTACAGTGTTTCCTTTAAGGCTGCCGCAGGCCTGAAAGACTTTACAGAGCGTATGGAAGTGAAGTGGGGAGCCGGCAACACCGCCGAAGCGATGACGGGCGAGCTTCTCCCCGCGACCGACCTTACAAGCGTCAGCTATCAGACGTTTACCAGGAAGATAACGCCTACAGCCGATGGCGACTACTGTTTGGGCTTCCACGCCATATCTGAAGCCGACAGATATGCTATCGTCCTCGATTCCATTTCGGTAGATGGCACAGCTGATGCAAAGGCACCAGCCTCAGTCGACAATCTTACAGCTACCGCCGACCCGACGGGCGCACTGAAAGCTACCCTGAAGTTCGACGCACCGACTAAGGCCGTCGATGGTTCTGCACTTTCTGACATTACCAAAATAGAGGTGAAGAGTGGCGACCGCCTTGTCAAGAGCATCGCCAACCCGGCTCCGGGGTCTGCACAGCAGGTTATAGATGAGGCTGCTGTGAACGGCGAGAATCTCTATACCATTATTGCATACAATGCTTACGACTTTGGCAAGCGAGCCGATATCAAGGTTTACGTCGGGCAGGACACACCCGTAATGAACAAGGTGAAAGTCACCGACCAAACGACGGCTGTCAAGCTCAAGTGGGAAGTTCCCATCGGTGCACATAACGGCATCATTATTCCGTCTGAGGTATCCTACAAGATTCACAACATCGCCGACGACGGCAAGCTCGGCGAGAAGATCGGGAAAATCAAGGGCACAACCGAATACACCGTTACCGAGCTGAACACCAACGATGGCGAGCAGAAGTATCAGCGGTGGGCTATCAATGCCGAAAACGCTGCAGGTCCGAGCAACTGGGTGGCAGGTACGCTCGTCGTGGGTGCTCCCTACACGTTGCCGTTTCATAACAGCTTCAAGGGCGGTACTATCGAGGACAAGTTTGTGGGTCTCGAGTCGTCGGGCAAGAATACGATATGGGCTGTTACCAACGACGTGTCTTCCGACAACGACAACGGCTCCCTCATTTTCCGTCCGTCAGAGCCGGGCGTTTCGACCATCCTCATGGGTAAGGTTACCTTTCAGGGAGCTATGAGTCCGAAGCTCGTGTTCGACTACCGCTGCGACGGCTCGCCCAAGTCGAAAGTTGAGATGCGCTTCGAGAAGAAGGACGGCACGCTGACAGCACCCATATGGACGAACACCCAGGTGTCGACCAACGGCGAGTGGAAAACCCAACATGTTGACATTCCTGCGGAACTGACCAGTGAAGACTATGTCATCCTGCGCATCGTCGGCACGACAGATGCTGTCAGTGACGATGCTGTATTCGTCGACAACATCAACATGGCCGACCCGCTCCAAAAAGACGCAGCTGTAGGACTGACTGCGCCCGAAAGTGTCAAGAAAGGCCAAACCGTCAGATTCAGCGTCAGAGTAACCAACATGGGACTCGACAAAATTGAGAATGCCAAGGTGGCCGTAAGCATCAACGGCAAGACCGTCAAGGAAGCGACCATCAACGAGAGTCTCTCCCTGTTGCAGGATGCCGAAGTGGGCATCGACTATAAGACAACAAGCCTTGAGAAGTCTGACAAGCTCAACGTCAAAGCAACTGTAATCGTCGACAGCGACCTCAATCCCGACAACAACGAGGCCGACGCAACTGTCAACCTTGAGACGGCCAATGTGCTTGCACCGAAGAACCTCAAGGCGTCCGTCGATGCCAGTTCATCTGTGAAGCTGACATGGGAAGCTCCGGCATCGACGACTGCCGAGACGACCGAGTCCTTTGAGAACTACGAAGCATGGGGCACCAGCTTCGGCGAATGGACAACTATCGACGACGACCATGGATATGCAGGCGAGCTGGTTACGGGCGTACAGTATCCGCATCAGGGCGAGCAGTTTGCATTCATCAATTGGCAGCCGGCCGACATCTTCGACGACCCCCAGGACATTGCTCCGCACTCCGGAGAGAAAGCAGCGGTAGCCGTCTATCAGGTCGACGACATGGCCGTCGACTTCGTCGATGCCGATAACTGGCTCATCAGCCCTCAGCTCTCCGGTAAGGCACAGACCATCCGTTTTTGGGTGAATAACCTCCGCCCGCAGGATGGCAGCTACGGTGCCGAGAGCTTCGATGTACTCGCGTCGATGACCAACAACGAAACAGTCAACTTCGTCAAGATAGGCAGCACCCACGTTCAGGGGACAGGCAAGTGGACCGAGGTCTGCGTGGACGTGCCCGAAGGCACCAAGTTCTTCGCCATCCACCACATCACAGCCAAGAACAACGTGTTTGTCTTTATGGTCGATGATGTCTGTTTCGAGACTGGCGATGGCCCCGTCTCATACAATGTCTACCGCGACGGCGAATCGGTCGGCAATACCTACAAGACTGGCAGTGAAGACCATCCGGAAATCGGCGGCAAGTACAAATACAGCGTAACCGCGGTATATGCCGACGGAACAGAGTCGCAGCCTGCAGAGGTAGAGGCCACAATTGCAACTGCCATCGACAGCATTCACCTCGACGGCAAGACCACCTATGATGTCTACACCGCTGACGGCAAGCTGATTCTCAAGGATGCCAAGAGTCTTAATTCGCTTACCAAGGGTATCTATGTCGTTAATGGCAAGACGGTAGTCATCAGGTAATATTTCTCTACTCGTCATCCCGGCGAGCATTTGTTCATGGAACCGCAATCCGCACTACGGGTTGCGGCTTTTTCGGGTTTGCCCGGCATGAGCATTATATCTGATGGATACAAGTTCTGAATACGCCCTGATAGCGGTTCAATGAGACGGATGAATCTCTAGAGAGAGTTCTGTGGGACGGTGGTTCAGAACGTGCATATCCTTTTTGTTAGTACTACGTCAGTCCGAATACAGCTTCGGAGCTGTGCTTCTTTACTTCTATGCTCCCGGTACCTGAATCCCTCTGTTGATATCAGCGATACCCACGCCTGCCACCCAAAACCCTATACCCTTTTCCTTAAAACCCTATACCCTTTTGTTGGAAACCCTATACCCTTTTCCTCAAAACCCTATACCCTTTCGCCCGGAACCCTATACCCTTTCGAGGAAAAAGGTTGAGCCTTTTTTCGGACAGGTCGTCGCCTGACGGCTGTCTGCCAGTTGTCTGCCAGCTGGTTACCGGTTGTCTGCGTGCACGTTTTCGCCGTCCGGCTCACCCGTCCCCAGCGTTCCTGATGCGCTTTTACTTAAAATTATCTAAAACATCCCTACCGGATTACCTTTATTATAGAAAATAACTAACTTTGCTAACAAGCAATTATCTCTGAACAAACTCTATTTTTCGGTGTAAATCAATACACCATCAGAACCATTCAGCATTATGAATTTCAGTAAACGATTATCCACAAGTCTGCTATTCGCACTAAGCATTGCTTTGTCCGTTTCGGCAGCACCGAGAACCAAGGCGGCCATCAAGGCTGCGGCTGCACGCGTGTTCAGCCAGTCGTCAACACTGAGGAAGGCTCCTGCACACAGAGGTGCCCTCAAGACGTTACAGGCCAACGAGGCCTACACCGTCATGGGCTATGAGAAAGGAGGATTCGTCATTGTCAGCAATGACGACCTCGTACCGGCCGTCATCGCCTATTCGGCTACAACTTTCGACAAGAATACTAAGAACGAGAACTTCAAATGGTATCTTTCCGCTGCCGAAGCTGCCATTAACGACATTGTGCGCAAAGGAGTACCGCACAAGGTGATTGCACCCGACCCCAACAAGTATGCTGCACAGATTCCGGCACTCATCACGGCGCACTGGGGACAGGAGAAACCCTATAACGACCTCTGTCCCGACGGAACAACCTCCGGCTCAGGCAGCTGGCAGGGCTACGGCGGTACCGGCAAAACCGTAACCGGATGTGTCGCTACAGCCATGGCACAGATCATGTACTACAACGGCTATCCGCAACAGGGAACGGGCACGCACTCCGTGAATGTGAAGCAGGCAGACGGCTCCAAGAAGAAAGTAACGGTCAACTACGACGAGAGCGTATACGACTGGGCGAACATGATAGACGACTACAACGGACAGTATACCGTCGAACAGGGAAGAGCCGTCGCGCGTCTGATGCTCGACTGCGGTGTGGCCGCCGACATGGAATATGCCACCGATGGATCGGGTACTTATACGCAGAATGCCTGCGAGGGGCTGAAAAGAAATTTCGGCTACCCCGAGACTACCCAAATGCTCGAGCGCGACAACTACAGCGAAGAAGCCTGGATGGACATCATCTATAGCGAGCTGAACGCCCAACGTGCCATTTTCTATACGGGTGTGGATAGGGGCAACGGAGGCCACGCTTTCGTGCTCTGCGGATACGACTCAGAAGGAAAAGTCTGGATCAACTGGGGATGGGAAGGCAACTGTGACGGATTCTATGATATTGCCCTCCTGAACCCCCGCTCCTACAAGTTCTCTGCCTATCAGGATATGATTATCGGCTTTGAAGGCGTGCACGGAGAGCTGCTTCAAGACACGGTTACTGTCAGCGAACCGGGCAAGCTGACCTCGCTTATTGCCGACTCCACCTACAGCAGAATTTCCAAGCTGAAAGTGAACGGTAAGATCAACTCTACCGACCTGCGTATCATCCGACAGATTGCCGGAAAAGACGCAGACGGGAAGAGCCTGCGCAGCTCTCTGCAGGAGCTTGACCTTGAAGATGCCGAGATAGTTGAGGGGGGTACTCCTTACCTTATCGACGGCACACGGCAGCTGACCACTATCCAACACGAGATTCCGGAGCGCGCATTCTATGGCTGCACCAGTCTGCACAGACTATTCCTCCCCAAGACAACGACAGCCATTGCCGACGGTGCGTTGGGCAGACTGGTACGCATCGACTCTATTTCCATACCATCCGGCGACGACAAGAACTATGTTTTCGACGGCAAGGTTCTGATGACAAAGGATTCGACAGAGATCATCTCCGTGCTTCCCTACAACTCCGGCGAGTTTGCCGTAAAGAAGGGCGTCACGAAGATTCACAACTATGGCTTCGCCGGATGCAGCCGTCTGACTAAGATTACACTCCCGGCCAGTCTCACCGAAATAGGCGACAAGGCATTTGCCGGCAACAACAGCCTTGCGGTAATCCGTCTCTATGCTAAGAAAGTACCCGAACTGGGGCGCAGCGTCTTTGCCGACATCAACAAGAAAACAACCAAGCTTCAGGTACCGGCCGGCACGAAGTCGTTCTATCAGCGTAATGGCCAGTGGAAAGACTTCAGTATTGTTGAGTTCGGAACCACGATGAAGGTACGCGGAGCCATCAGGAAGTATGGTGAAGAGAACCCGAAGTTCGGATGGCAGGTGAAGGGCGACTACGTCAGCGGTACGCCCGAGATCAGTTGCGAGGCAACTCCCACTTCGCCCGTAGGCAAATACGTCATCCATATCAGCCGGGGAACTATTGTGGAAGAGCAGGTAGAGTTTGTCGATGGTAATCTCTATGTGCAGAAAGCCACTGCCAACCTCCGTGCCAAGGATTTGACCATCAATGCAGGTGATGTGCCCGCATTCGAATATACGGTAGACGGATTGCAGAACAGCGAGACGGCGGTAGAACTGACCGAAGCTCCGACGTTCACGGTCAATAAAGACGACGGAACCTCCGTTACCGAGTTCAACACTCCGGGACGGTATACCATCAACGTTAGTGGAGGACTTGCAGACAATTATCTCTTCAACTACTTCCCGGCACAGCTCACTGTCAGGGATGTTACCAACGGCATCACCGAAGTCAAGGACGGAGCTGCTGCTTTCGACATCTATACTCCTGACGGAACCTGTGTTGCCAAGGCTGCTGTCAGTCTCAGCGGACTTGCCAAGGGTATCTATATTGTTAACGGAAAGAAGGTCGTTGTCAAGTAACGGAACGACAAGCGACTTATAAGCAAAGTCTCCAACTCTGCATCAACACGCAGACGTTGGAGGCTTTTTCGGTTCATCCTTTCTGAGTCATTCAGTCTCTATGTGCGACAGAGGGTGCCTTGGTTCCTTATTTCACCGCCGCCGAGTCTCTCCGGCTCTCCCTGTAGGCTTTCACAATCGGGTCGTCGCCATCCAGCTTTCTGAATACCTCACGGAGTTGTCTGACGTGCTTCTTGTCCCGTTGATAGCGTCGGTCGAGCATCTTACCTAAGTCGAAGCTGCCTAACTCGTGAGGTGGATTCTTCTCCAAAATGTCGCGCTTGGGCATTTTCTCCAAAGTTTCCCTGCCGTTGATGATGTGCCGTCCATAGACAATCACCTCGTTGAGGTAATGCTCTGCCGGATAGAGAAAGACCGTATCGCGCAACACCTCCTCTCGCGTGAGCCTCTCGGGGAGGAAGCCCTTGCACCGGAAAGCGACGACGGAAAAGCTGTCGGGTAGGGTGATCAGTCCCTCGTAGGTCGTTTTGCCGATTAAACGCCCGTCGACAGAGGCTTGGACATCGCGGACGGGGAACTTTGTCATGCCGTCGCATACCAACACTTGCTGGGCGTAGGCTGTCAAAAGTAACATCTGTGCAAGGAGCAGGAGGAGGGTTCTTGATTTCATAGGCGTTCGTATTGTGTGGCAAATTTAGCCAAAAAACATTATGCCGACTTTCGCCCATAGGGTTTATTACGACTTTTCAGAAAGTTTAAGTTAAGCAACATTTGTCTCCTTGAAAGTACGGGAAGTATCGGTCCAGGCTTTGCCTCTAAGTTAAACAACGATCATCGTCTAAGTTAAACGGCAATCGTCCTTTAAGTTAAACGACAATCGTCGTCTAAGTTAAACGACAATCATCGTCTAAGTTAAACGATAATCATCGTCTAAGTTAAACGACAATCATCGTCTAAGTTAAACGATAATCGTCGTTCCTAAGGGACGTCGTTTGTCGTTCCTAAGGGACGTCGTTTGTCGTTCCTAAGGGAAGCCGTTTGTCGTTCCTAAGGGACGTCGTTTGCCGTTCCTAAGGGACGTTGTTTGTCGTTCCTAAGGGACGTTGTTTGTCGTTCCTAAGGGACGTTGTTTGTCGTTCCTAA
>CAUVFB010000018.1:0-14772 GCA_963551095.1 uncultured Prevotella sp.
ATTGTCGCGCATCTCGACCGTCAGCCGCGGTGATACGTATGCGGTGCTCAAGGATCTGGGCAGCGTGCTGGCCGACTTTATGGCCGAGGGACGGACGGTGAAACTTTCCGGTATGGGCACGTTTTATTACACAATCAACTCTGCTCCGGGCGTCAAGACCGCCGAGGAGGTTTCGGCGAAAATGATCGAGGGTGTGCGTGTGCGCTTCATTCCCGAAGTAACACGCATGCAGAACAACAAGGTGGCCAGCCGCTCGTTGGTGAGCGACAAGATTCACTGGGAAGAATGGACGGGCGAAAAGAAAGTGAAGAACAAGCCCGAGGAAGGGAAGAAGCCCGAAGAGGGCGGCGGACAGGTAACGCCGTAGGCCGGCAATTCCGGCATTCCCCAAATGGGGTGCTTGTAGATTATGAACGCCCCACGCAGACAGGTTGTTTGCGTGGGGCGGGTGTTTTTGGTTGTATGAGGAGGGATGGGAGGACGCACGAGCCGTGCGTTTCGGTTGTACAAGGGTGTCATCGAGGACGCACGAGCCGTGCGTCCCTACGGTTAGCTGTGGTTTTCGCTTGTGGTGGGGTGATGTTAATGGTCAATGGCTGTGGTTTTTTGCTTGTGGTGGGGTTTGTTGTATTGTCAGTAGCTGGAGTCTCTGCTTGTGTTGAGTGTTGAGTGTTGATGGGCTGCTTGGCTCGTGGTAATATTTACGATTCTTTTAAGGAAGCGATGAGACGACTGAACATTTCTTGTAAATCATACTGCGGCTGCCAACCCAACGAGCGGATTCGGGTGGTGTCGAGCCGCAACCGGGTGGTCGGCGAGTAGCCAAGGCCTTCCTGCAGTTCGACTCTCACTTTCACGGCCGGGTTGAAAGTTTCCGAAACATATTCTGCCATCTTTCGGACGGAGATGTATGTCGATTCGTTGGCTACGTTGTAGGCTTCGCCGTCCCGACCTTTGAGAAGAATGTGGAGCATTGCCGAAACGGCATCGGTAGTGTAGCAATAGCAGCGGCTCAATTCGCCGGTAGTATGGAGCACGAAGTCTGTGCCGTTGATGATACTTTTAGCCAACTGGGCGAAGACGCGGTTGTCGGTCATAGAAACGCCTGCGCCGAAAGTTTGTGCCAGCCGTGCCACCTTGACGGGTACGGCATACTCGGCTGAGTAGTTGTGGCAGAGAGCTTCGGCGGCTCTTTTTGCGAGTGGATAGCTGCTGCGTGTCGCCATGGGGTCGAGGTATCCTTGTGCCGATTCTGTCAGAGGCGTGCTGTCGTCGGTGATGGTGCCGTACACTTCGAGGGTGGATGCCAGGACGAGCGACTGCAAATGGTTTTCTCGTGCGTAGTCGAGAATGTTGCGCATTCCGTTATAGACGGTGTTCATCACTTCCACAGGCTGATTGATGAAAGTTTTCGAGGCTGTAGGAGCAGCGAAATGCAGCAGGAAGTCTATCTGTTCGTCGGGCATAAAAGGCTTGTCGGAAGCGAAATCATAGTAATAGAATCCCAGTTCGCCTCTTTCGTCTCCGAATAGGGCGATGGCTTTCTCTTTGTTTCTTACTACGGCGACGACACGGAGTTCTGCTTTTTGTGTCTTGTTCAAGGTTAGAAGGCATTTGGTCATGCAGGAGCCGAGAAGTCCGGTTGCGCCGGTGACGGCTATTGACTTTCCGTGGAGCCGGTCTGCCAAAGGGAAGGTAGCCGCGAAAGAGAGGATGTCTTTTTCTGTTGTTTTCATTTGTCTGTGAATTAGAGCGACTGGGAGAAAGTGGTCCTGCCGGATTGACTTTCAGAGGCCGAATATCTGTTGGTCTTCATGTACTTTTACCATCGCACGCAGCACGAAGAAGTCGGTCGGCGTGGTGATCTTGATGTTTTCCATCGGTCCTATAATCGTTCCGAGCCGATGGCCGTAATGGCTCATCATCGTGCAGGAGTCGACAAAGTCGCTGCGTCCTTCCCGTATGGCACGGCGATGCGCCGAAAGAATGTCTGCCAGACGAAAACTCTGGGGAGCGCGTGCAATGAGCGAATCGGCGCGTGAGGGGATTTCCAAAGCTCCGTCGGCCTGCTTTACGACGAAAGTCTCGGTTGCCGGGATGCAGGTGATGCAGCTTCCGCATTGCTCGACCTTGTTGATGTTGTCGGTAATGGTTTCCTCGGTAATGAGTGGGCGCACGCCATCGTGTATGAGCACGTTGGCTTCTCTTCCGGCAGCGACTTCCTCGGCGGCACAGAGTCCGTGGTAGATGGATTCCTGTCCGGTGCTTCCTCCGGGAACAATCCTTTCGACCTTGTTGATTTCAAATTTCCGGAGTTGTTTTTCGAGAAAAGGAATCCAGCTTTCTATACATGCGACGACAATGGCGTCGACGGCCGGATGATTGTCGAAGAGTTCGAGCGTATAGATAATGATGGGCTTCCCGTTGAGGTCAAGAAACTGTTTCGGTTTCGACTTCGTGTGCATGCGGAGTCCGGAGCCTCCTGCGAAGATAACGGCGATATTCATAATGTTGAGTTGTTGAATGATGAGGCTTTACTCGAAAAACCGTACCTCCACCTTGTGTCGGTCTCTCTTGTCGCGCGGAGGCAGTTCCTTATAGTTCCCGTAGGCGATACGACAGAGTTCGTCGGGGTCGGCAGGTCCTTCGAAGACATGCCCTTCGAAGACAATATCCTTGTGCGGCACCATACACCGCCGGGGATTCTGCTCATAGAACCAAGCTCCGTAGGAGTGCATGCAGAGGTCGGGATTGCCGAAAATGCGGCCGATGATACGGAAGAGGGGGAATACTCCGTAATGCAGTATGCTGTATGCCCCTTGTGCCAAACGGGGATACCGACCGGCAAGATGCAGGTTGACGTTTACAGAGAGCTTGGCTGCCAGCCGTTGCAACCAGGGAATCATGTGGTTTTCGTAGGGGAAGATGTCGACGTGCAATCCGCGGTATCTTTGCGCTTCGTGTATGCGTCGGTTGGCACTTCTTTGGCTTTCGTGGCTCAGATTCTCACTCTTCAGGTCGCGCAACACTGCCCATTCACGGTAATATCCGGGGTCGGTATCGTTGTCTTGCAGGACATATTGCGGATGGGGATGCGCCTTGAGATAGTCGCACAGCCGCTTGAAGTCTTTCTGACTGACTACCATGTCGATGTCATCATCCCATGGGATGAAACCGCCATGGCGCAATGCTCCCAGCACGTTGCCGCCATCGAGCCGACAGGGTACGCCAATCTTTCGGGCAGTAGTCTGCAAGTAGACGGCCATATCCAGCAGTCGCAGCTGGGCACGGCGGAGAACTGACCCATCGGGATTGTATTCCCGACGGAGACTCTCTTGCGTCTCGCCTGTATTGAAAGTTTTCATCCTGTCTGAAATGATTTGTTGTCCTGTCGCGGCAAGCCTGCCTCCTCATGGCTGTACGCTGCGACTGCCACTATTACGGACTCTCGTCAGTGTTTGCGTCCTGATGGCAAGGCTCCCGTCATTTGTTTTGGTGTTTGCCGAAGTTCGGCAAGGCTTTTTTCTTTAACATTTGCGTTTGCCGAAGTTCGGCAAAGCCCTTTCCATTTGTTTTGGCGTTTGCCGAAGTCCGGCAAAGCTCTTTCCGTTTGTTTTGGCGTTTGCCGAAGTTCAGCAAAGCTCTTTCCGTTTGTTTTGGCGTTTGCCGAAGTTCGGCAAAGCTCTTTCCGTTTGTTTTGGCGTTTGCTGAAGTTCGGCAAAGCTTCCCGTCGTTTATCGTGTCATTTGCTCATTCTGCGAGACAGCCGCTCGGTGAAGTCTACATGATGTGCAGCCAGCGGAGAATATCATTCAGGTTGGCGGCGACCATGAGAATAATGAGAAGTGTGAGGCCGACATATTCGGCACGTATCAGGAACTTCTCGGAAGGCTTACGGCGTGCGATGATCTCATAGAGCAGAAACATCACGTGTCCACCGTCCAGCGCAGGGATGGGCAGAATGTTCATCACGGCCAGGATGAGACTGAGGAAAGCTGTCATGTTCCAGAACATATACCAGTCCCAATAAGGAGGGAACATACTTCCAATGGAACCGAACCCACCGAGGCTTTTCACACCGTCGGCAGAGGCGAGGTAGCGCATGTTTCCCACGTAGCCGCTAAGGATGTTCATCCCATAATGCACTCCTGCGGGGAAACTCCCGAGAAACGAGTAGGTCTCGACTGTAGGCTTATAGTAGGAAGCCAGGTTGCTTTCTACCACGCCGAGCTTCAAATCGGGCGAGAGGATGACACGTGCGGTGTCGGCAGTCGGTGCCCCCTTGTGCCAAAAGACGAGGGTTGCCGTGCGCGTGGTCAGCGAATCGCGGTGTGTATTTTTCACTGTCATTACATCGTTGAGTACGCCCATCTGATAATGCCAGTCACTCCATGTGCTGACAGCCTTGCCGTTGACAGCCTTGATGATGTCGCCCGACCGCATTCCGGCCTTCTCAGCTGCACTTCCCGGGACTACGCTGTCGATGCGCGTAGGCAGATAAGGCTCGGCAAAGAGCGGCCGCTGCTTGATCATCGAGAGCATATCCATATCGCCCGATAAACGGATGCTCGTCTTCTTGCCGTTGCGCAGCACGTCGACCCGCTTTGCTTGTGCTATCTGCCGGAAGAAGTCGCCGTTCACGTTGAGGTATTCCTTGAATGCACCTTGGTCGGTGCCGAGCATCACATCGTGATCCTTGAAGCCCAACGCCTTTGCATCGGCACTGAAGCGCATACCCATCGACATGTCGGATACCTTGTAGTAGGAACGTCCCCAGGCGAACATCATCATCGAATAGATGAAGAGGGCAAGAAGAAAGTTGACCAACACGCCGCCTACCATAATCAGCAGCCGCTGCCAAGCAGGTTTTGTCCGAAACTCCCACGCCTCGGGTTCTTTTTCCATCTGCTTGGTATCGAAACTCTCGTCGATCATTCCGGCAATCTTGCAGTAGCCGCCTAAAGGCAGCCAGCCAATGCCGTAGGTCGTTTCACTATTCTTGGGTTTCCAGCTGAAGAGGCTTCCGTTCCATTTCCCGACCGACATGTCGAAGAATACAAAGAACTTATCTATCCTTACACCGAAGAGTTTGGCGAAGAACATATGTCCGCCTTCGTGGAGGAGGACAAGCAGAGAGATGGCCAGAACAAACTGTAGAACTCTGATCAGTATCGTTTCCATTACTTGTTTATAGGGTTTGGTGAATAATCATTTATGGGTTACTGCTCCATCATCAGCTCGTGTGCGACCTTTCTCGCCGCAGCATCGGTCTGGAGATATACGTCGAGGTCGGGAACAGAATCGAAGTGGACACGCTGCAAAGTCTGCTCAATGATGTCGCCCATGGCGAGGAAAGAGCACTGTCCCTTGCGGAATCCTTCGTTTACGACCTCGTTGGCCGCATTGACAATACACGGCATATTGCCGCCTTTGGCAATGGCTTCGTATGCCATGGCAAGACACTTGAACCTCTCTACATCCGGCTTGAAGAATTCCAACGGCTGCTTGAAGAGGTCGAGCCGGTTGCAGCTGAGATGCAGACGCTTCGGGAAAGAGAAAGCATACTGTATCGGCAGACGCATATCGGGGACTCCCAATTGTGCCTTGATGCCTCCATCGCAGAACTGTACGCCGCTATGGACGATCGACTGTGGATGGATGAGTACCTGAATCTTCTCAGCCGGCACCCCGAAGAGCCATTTGGCTTCGATTACCTCAAAACCTTTGTTCATCAGCGAGGCAGAATCTATGGTAATCTTGGCTCCCATCTCCCACGTAGGATGCTTGAGAGCGTCGGCAGCAGTAACTTTCTGAAGCTGTTCATGGCTGTAAAGACGGAACGGTCCCCCCGAACAGGTGAGCAGAATCTTTTCTATCTCATTGTCATCCTCGCCCACCAGACTTTGGAAGATGGCACTGTGTTCACTGTCGACAGGCAGTATAGGAACATGATACTGTTGTGCCAACTGACAAATCAATTCGCCAGCAACAACGAGCGTCTCCTTATTGGCCAGGCAAATCTTCTTTCGCGCCTTGATAGCGTGGATAGTCGGTGTCAGTCCTGAGAAGCCGACCATTGCTGTGAGCACCATGTGGATAGGTTCGGCCTCAACTATCTGGTCGAGAGCATCGTGGCCTGCATAAATCTTTATGTCGGATTGATCTTCGAGTTCTTTTACCAGCGGCTCATACAACTTCTCATTGGCAATGACCACTGCAGCCGGATGAAACTTCCGGGCTTGTGCAGCGAGTTCCTTCCAACGGCTGTTGGCTGTCAGTGCATAGACTTCGTAAAGGTCGGGATGTTGTGCTATCACGTCAAGGGTCTGCGTCCCTATGCTGCCCGTAGATCCCAGTATGCAGATTTGCTGTTTCATATTGTATGGTT
Source organism: uncultured Prevotella sp. (assembly GCA_963551095.1). Classification (GTDB taxonomy): domain Bacteria; phylum Bacteroidota; class Bacteroidia; order Bacteroidales; family Bacteroidaceae; genus Prevotella. Next base: position 6,389 of record CAUVFB010000018.1, read on the forward strand.
CAATATCCTAATACTCTATACTCACAAAGTTCAAGAGTCAAAGGTCAAGGAGACCGTCAGGAAGTTCCATCTTTATTGCGTGATGGAAACTGTCCACTTCGGTGATGAGTTCGTCGCTGGCAGGTATGAGGATCTCTTTACCCAGTGGTGTACGGACTTCGAAAAGGATATTCGCCGTAGTTTCATCAATGGACAGAATCTCTCCTATCGTTTGTCCCGTATGGGCATCCTGAATCGTGAAGCCTGCCAGTTGCGCCCGGGAAAGAGTCTTGTCTTCTGCGTTCTCGGCAAGTTCCCGAGGGAAATAGACATCGCTTCCCGTCAGTTCCCGCGCCTGCTTCTCTGTGTCAATATTGCTGAATTTCATCAAGACCAACTCGTCGGAACGGAAGCGATATTCCTCCATGAAGAACGGGACAAGGATGCCTTCTCTATCCAATACCAGATATTCGGCATCGGTACGGTCGAATACGTCGTCGGAGAACTGTATCTGTAACTCTCCGTGTACGCCGTGCGGTTTTCCGATACGGCCGATTCTATAGACGTCTTCTTTCTTTATCATTTGTCAATGGGGGAACTTTATCTATCAGTTCAGCTGTTCTCTATTCGTCTGATGTTGGCTCCGAGGGCATTGAGGCGATGCTCGATATTCTCGTACCCGCGGTCGATCTGAGCAATATTGTCGATGCGGCTTGTGCCTCTTGCTGACAGGGCTGCAATGAGCAACGCAATGCCGGCACGAATATCCGGACTCGACATACGACCGGCACGGAGCGTAACGTTGTGGTCGTGCCCGACAACTACGGCACGGTGGGGGTCGCAGAGGATAATCTGCGCACCCATGTCTATGAGTTTGTCGACAAAGAACAGGCGGCTTTCGAACATCTTCTGATGGAAGAGTACGCTGCCCTGCGCCTGTGTGGCTACAACCAAGAGTACGGAGATGAGGTCGGGGGTGAGTCCCGGCCATGGTGCATCGCTGATGGTCATAATCGTTCCGTCGATGAACGAATCGATGACATAGTGGTCTTGGCGGGGGATGATGAGGTCGTCGTTCTCTTCGATGATCTGTACTCCCAACTTGCGGAAAGTATCGAGGATCAGGCCGAGATGGGGGATGGCGACATGCTGAATCCGTATACCGTTGCCGATCATGGCTGCCATGCCGATGAACGAGCCTACTTCGATCATGTCGGGGAGAATGTTGTGTTCTGCGCCGTGGAACTGTTTTACTCCTACGATTGTGAGCAGGTTGCTTCCGATGCCGCTGATTTGTGCTCCCATCGCGTTGAGCAGGCGGCACAGCTGCTGTACGTAAGGTTCGCAGGCGGCATTGTATATCGTTGTGGTTCCCTCGGCACAGACGGCTGCCATGATGATGTTGGCCGTACCGGTAACGGATGCTTCGTCGAGGAGCATGTAGCATCCTGTGAGCTTATCGGCTTTTATTTCGTAGACATTGCGGTCGTCTACGTGTCCGAAGTGGGCACCGAGGTGCTTGAAGCCCAGGAAGTGGGTATCCAGCCGGCGACGCCCTATCTTGTCGCCGCCGGGCTTTGCTACTGTTGCCTTTCCGAAGCGGCCGAGCAGCGGACCGAACATGAGCACACTGCCGCGGAGGGAGGAGCATTTCCTGACGAACTCGACTGTCTCCAGATAGTCCAGCCGGATGTCGTCGGCCTGAAAGGAGTACTCGTTTGCGGCCAGCTGCTTCACCTTTACGCCGATGTCCTGCAAGAGTCGGATGAGGTTGTTGACGTCGAGTATGTCGGGGATGTTGCGGATGATGACTTCGTCGCGGGTGAGCAGCGTTGCGCAGATCACTTCCAGTGCTTCGTTCTTTGCTCCCTGGGGCGCAATTGTTCCGCTGAGCCGGTGGCCTCCTTCGATGATGAATGACTCCATGGGGTTAGTGTTTCTTCTTGTTGTTGCGTGGCGGAACGGGTTCCCGTCCTGTGGTGTTGTCGAAGCGGAATGTATTGAGGTCAAGCTGTATCTTTCCGTCGGTGTAGCGTGCCAGGTCTGATGCCACTTTCTCGTTGTCGCTTGATCCGTGGCTCCACTGTGTCAGGCAATACTTCATCTGGTTGGCCACGATGCGTGTGAGACTGTCGCGCTCTTCGCCCGGCTGCATGGTCTTGAGGCGGTTGAAGAGTTCGAACATCATCCGCCCGTAATGGCGCACGGGGATGGCTTCGGTGGGGTATTTCATCGGTTCGGGTCGGCGGGCGATGTGCAGGGCTTCCGATACGTCGTAAGGGTAGTCGATCTCGAGCCGGAACCGTGCCATGATGGCGAGATGATCCCACAGTTTCTGCTTGTAGTCGGCGTTGCCGCGGTTCTGTGGGTTCATGTTGTCCATTACGGCAATGATGGCTTTGGCGCATTCCTGCCGTTGCTCCTTGGTGGGGAGCGTGATGGCGTGGTCGATCATCTTCTGAATCTCCCGTCCGTATTCGGGCAGGATGAGTTTCTCGCGCTGTGTGTTGTAATCCAGTCCGTCTATGTTCATTGTTCGTTGGGTATGTTTCAGTGTTGTGATAATGGGCCGTTGGGGCTTGTCTTACCCTACGGTTATGTGTCTTTGTATCCGACGCGTCGGGTGCTCCCGGAACCGACGCGTCGGTTGTCGTTAAGACTAACGCGTGGGGTATTCTGCAAAATAGACTGTTTCATAAAAAGGGTAACAGTAACCCGTTTCAGCCGTCTGCGGTGGGCTGACGCGGTAGATGACGCGTGGGGTGCTACAGTAGTGGACGCGCCTGTTTGGCCACGAAGTCTTTGAGATAGAACGGCACGAAGTAGGCTACGTCTTCGAACTGCCTGTCTATCATCCGTTTCTCTGCCAACGGGAGCATGTTCTTGGCCAGTGGCTCGATGCCTTTGAGCAGATGGGCGTTGGGGTGTCCGATGGTTTCCATGCACTTCTCTGCACCGTTGCCGAAGAAGTAGACCGGCCCGCGGTCAAGGTATTCCCGGTAGGTGTCGCCGTCTACCACGTCGGCCTGTATCGGGCGAATCTCCTTCAGACTGCGGTCGAACACCTGTGCGTAGACTTCCATCCGGCGCGCGTCGAGCATCGGTACGAGCAGTGCGTCGTCGACGATCTCTTCGTGATGGAGCAGCACCGGCACACAGAGCAGCTCGAGCGTAGGCACCGCAATCAGCGGTAAGTCGTGCCCGTAGCAGATACCTTTCGCCATAGAAGTGCCGATGCGCAGACCCGTATACGAGCCCGGGCCGCTGCTGACGGCTACCGCGTCGATGGGAATGGCATGGCTGTCGGCAAACGACAGAGCCTCGTCGACGAATGTGCCGAGCCTCTCCGTACGGTTCGGTTCGCCGTGGCTTCCGTCGCTGCGGCCCTCCTCGTGGTAAATACACTTACCGTCTTCAGAGACCGCAATGGAGCACACGTCCGTACTCGTCTCAATGTTCAATATGCAAGACATAATTCGGGAAAGATCCTATTAAATGACGTGCAAATTTAGTCCTTTTCCCAACATTCTCCGTACATCAGCCGATAAATTTTGCTAAAAAGTGGAATTGACAAGTACCACAGAATCCCCTGAATTCGTACCTTTGCAGCCTGAGACCGATAGAGAGTTTATGGGAATATTCCGCATGTTCAAGATAAAGAAAGAAGAACAGTGGCTGGCTTTGGCCATGCTGCTCGTGTTTGTGGCATTCAACGCGCTGGTCATTGCCGCCCATTACAGTGCCTATACGCAGGGAGCGCAAGGAGGATTCTGGAGCATCTTCACCCGGAACTTCCGCATGTCGGGCTACGACTGCTGGTCGTGGATCACCGTTTCGGGCATGCGCATCCACTTCGTAACAAGCCGCCACCCACTCTATCTCACTTTCCTCTATCCGCTGTATCTGCTCAACCACTGGCTCATAGAGACAGTCGGAATCAATTTCGCCGTCTACCTCGTGGCTGCCGTCATTGTCTTCTCCGCACTCTATGCAGGAGTATTCACCTTCCGTGTCTTCCGCGAGATTATCGGGCTGAAGCGTTGCGACGCCACGATACTCACGCTGCTACTCTTCTCTTTCGGACATATCTTGGTGCCGGCGATGGTTCCCGACCATTTCATCGTATCGCTGATGCTCCTCTCGATGACGATGTACATTGTCGGGAAGAAGATGATGAAAGGCAGACAGCTCGGCGCGTGGCAGTCGTTCGCACTGAACTTCTTCACCGCAGGCATGGCGACCTCGAACGGCATAAAGACCTTGCTGGCCGAACTGTTTGCGAACGGTCGGCGATTCTTTGCCCGGAAGTATCTTCTCGTAGGCGTAGTCCTGCCGTTTCTGTTACTTGTTGCCATTCAGCAGTCGCAATACTATCTCCTGGAGATGCCGCAGAAGACCGTCGTCCGACAGATAGAAAAGGCTGCACGGGAGAAGAATCCCCAAGCAGTGGCAGCGCATTACAGGAAGCGCAACGACTGGCAACTGAGCCATATGGGGAAGCCTGCCGGCAACGGAGCAATAGGCCAGCTGATGGACGTGTCGACTCCACGTGGCGAGACACTGGTCGAAAACTTCTTCGGCGAGTCGATACAGTTGCATCAGGACTACTTGCTCAAAGACGTTTCGTGGGAGCGACCCATCTTCGTTCCGTATCGCTCGACTGCCAATTACGTCGTAGAAGGACTGATAGTGCTGCTCTTTCTCATCGGCATTCTGTTCGGCTGTCGGCAGCGGTTCTTCCAAATGCTGCTCGCATGGCTGGCCTGCGACGTTACGCTACACCTTGTCCTGGGCTTTGCCATCAACGAAGTCTACATTATGACTGCAGGCTGGGCGTTCGTCATTCCCATATCCTACGGTTATATCCAACGTGTGCTAAGCCCTACACCACAGCGTGTTTTCCGCTGGTTGCTGGGTCTGCTGACCCTTTACCTGTGGATATATAATGGTGGGCAAACCGCCTGTTATCTGCTGAATATCTAAGCTTATGGGGAATATCTTTGCCGTCAGGCGTGGTGAGCGGCTCTTCTGTTCCGTGGCGTTTGTCGTCTTTATGGCTCTGAACGGGCTGATGATAGCCTATAATTACCGCCTGTTCACCCAAGGAGGAAACCTCGGCTATTGGGAACTCTTCTTCGACCACTTCACCGTATCGGGCTTCGACGACCTGTCGTATATGACCCTTTCCCGCTGGAAGGTATACTTTCAGCTATACCGCCACCCGTTGCTTCCCACCTTTTATTATCCGCTCTATCTGCTCAATCATTGGCTGATGGGGCTCACGGGAATGAACTTCGCCATCTTCATCGAAGCCCTTCTGAATATCGTTGCCGATACCTACAGCAGTCTTTTCCTCTGCCGCATCTTTAAGGAAGTGCAGGGCTTGCCGCGGAAGGATGCCTTGCTGCTGACATTCTTTTTCTATTCTTTTGCCTTTATCCTGCTTACTTCGTTCGTCCCCGACCACTTCGTTTTCTCCCTGTTCTTCCTTACCATGACGCTGTACGTTGCCGGTACGGCCATCAAGCAGAGAAAACCCATGCGCGCATGGCAAACAATGCTGCTGACGTTCTTTGCCGCCGGTGTCTCACTGACCAATATTGTGAAGACCACACTTGCCGATGCGTTCACCAATGGCAGACACGCACTTACTTCCATCAGGCACATAGTCGTCGGCATCCTCCTCCCCCTGGCTGCCCTCTTCGCCATCTACGAGTATCAGCAGACAACGTTTGTCGAGCCGGACACGAGATTGCAGCAGACAGAAAAGGCCAAGAAGCTGAGGACGAACCGGAAGTTTGCAGCCCAATACGAGCGACAGCACCGGTTCATGCAAAGCAGAATAGGCGAGCAGGTAGCCGACAACCGCCTCTTTGAATGGACGGATTTGTCAAGCTCAAGACTTGATGCGCTCGTCGAGAATCTCTTTGGTGAAAGCATACAACTCCATCGGCAGCACGCCTTGGAGGATGTGAACAAGTCGCGACCCATCATCGTCAGATACGACAGTATCCTCAACTACGTGGCCGAAGCACTGATACTGCTACTCTTCGTAGGCGGTATCCTCGTCGGACGGAGAGAGAAGTTCCTGTTGATGTGTCTTGCATGGCTGACCACCGACCTACTCCTGCATATCGTCTTGGGCTTCGGTATCATCGAAGTGTATATCATGGGAGCGCACTGGCTGTTTGTCATCCCCATTGCCGTGGCCTATCTACTGAAACGGCTGCACCTCCCGCAAGTTCGAATAGTGCTGCGCAGTCTTATCCTGCTGCTTACCGCATCCATCCTATGTTATAACCTCAGCATCATAGTGCCGTTCATACTGTAACCCCTCCCATACGTCCGAACCGTTCAATAACGCAGCACGTCCCACGTAAGCCATCAAACTTACGTGGGACGTTCTCAATGTACAAGTCGTTATTCCAATTGTCAATGATCAATTGTTTACGGCGTTACGATTCCGCCCTCTTCCTTGGGTTTCTTCTTCTTCTCTTCCTTTTCGCTGGGATCTTCCCCTTTCCATTCTATCCACTCAATGTCGACATCCGACAGCCCGCGCTTAGCCGTGCGTCCTTTACCGTGTCCGCGATAGCGGGTCTCGGGAATGAAGCGGACGCGGACAGCCTTGATCATGTCCACGCTCACATCCTCTTCCTTGTCGACACCGTTCTTCGTGGTAACGGCAGTGAAATAGAACGAGCCCACTCCGTCGAGCTTCACCGATTTGCCCTGTGCCATGTAATCGGCCATCACCGGGGGCAGTGAGAGCAGCACGGCAGCCACGTCGGCGGGGCTTACTGTCGATTCGGCAGAAATGCGTTTTGCAATCTGCTCTGTCGTGATCGGGTCGCCCGTCAGGACAGACTTGAGATACCATTTGCCATTGATGGCCATCTTGACTCTTTTCCAAAAAGCCATACGCTTAAAATTTTGTGCTCATCGGGGAATCTTTTTCCCTTCATAAGCGGATTAATAAAAGGTAAATATATTGATAAGAAATCAATCGAATTACTCTGCTACTGGTCGCACCGCGTTACCGAGCGACCGATTATTGATGTCCAGCGGGTACACGCTGCCCGAGTAGAAGCTCAGGTTGTAACTGTTGTTCGTGTCGTACGGGACGGCCGACCAATACATACCGTAGACGCCCACGACGTTCAACGAACCGTCAATGTAGTTGTGATAGCCCGAAGCAGGAAACGTGACAGTGTTCGTACCCGTCTTGGACTTGAAAGTCCAACCCATATCCCAGCTGCCTTCAACGTTGAACTCGGACGAGTTGGAGGTGTTTTGTCCCGTAGTGGTAAAGCCGGTGAAAGCATTGGAGGCAGGAAGTTTCAGGCCGACAGGGCAGGGATCATAGATGGTCTTGAAGACGGCGTTATCGTTGTGCCCCGTTGTTGTGTTGTCCATCGACCAAAGATTGTACTGATTGTAATCAGTAGACCAACTTGAGCCCCAAGTGTAGAAGTTCTCCGGATGCTGAATACCATTCTGAATGGACATGTTGTCGCCGGCACTCTTGTTGAACGAACCGTCGGCAATGGCATCTGTGCCGGGGAAAGCATCTTTGCGGCCAAATTGATAATACGTGGAGCCGAACTCCTTGACACTGCCGGGATTCTGTGTGATGTCAATGTAACCGAACTGCTTAACACCACCGTTGGTCATGGTCTGTTCCACCTTGATACGTGCCACGCGCGGCTTGGAGTAAGTACTTGCTTCCCACTTACGGTAGGCGAAGCCGAGCGTCTGCTTGGTAAAGCTGTAGGTCTTGTTTTGGAAGTTGACCATCGGGATGGTATTAAGTTCCTCGTCTTTGGCAAACCATAGATGCCATGACCAGACGACGGTACCACCTTTGGTAACGGCGATGACGGCATTCCCATTCTTGATTTTATCCTGTGGTACATGGAAGTGAACGAAAGCATTCGTACCGCTACCCTCAATGCCGAGACTGCTGGCCTCTACAATGCCGCTTTGGTCAGTCCACACGATCTTGGCTCCGTCGGGAACGTTTGCCCCGCTGTTGGTTTGGGTAATCCAAGGATTGTTGATGTCGACACCAGCGTGATCCTTGAAGTGGGTTAGGATATAGGTCCCGGTATTGCTGGTTTGATACGAGCTGGGGTTGTCGCTGCCGTTCTTGATAGCGTTGCCATAGACTAATGGAATCTTGTAATAGCCTGGGGCAGAGATCAGGTAAGAATTGGCGGTATTCTCAACGGTCGCACCTCCATTATGGTTGGAGAGATTGTAATAGCTACCGGCATTGCCTTTTGGGGTAGCATCATGCAACGCTTTGTTGTAGGCAGCCAGCTTGTCAAAGAGTTGAGATTTCTGTACGGTAGCTGCGCCACTCTCGCTGCCCGATGTAACACCGTTGCCACTTGTCAAACTCA
>CAUVFB010000019.1:0-14656 GCA_963551095.1 uncultured Prevotella sp.
AGACACAAATCAAGAACAATTAGGAAGAATTAGCCAGCACACGTCAGCCATTGCCTCCATATAATAGAAAGAGATCAGGAATGAGGCCGTCTTCGCTCTCAGGCAAGGCTCATTCGTATTGTAAATAAGTCTTGTTCAGTATGCGAACAAGCCTTATTCGAAAGTATACGAACAATCATCTGATTCTCAATGCGCTACCAACCATCATCCAGCACACCCAAAAAGAGAGCAGCCACAGTGGGCAGCTGCGACAAGTAAAGAACCCTCAATCTTAAGACGCCACCTTATTCTGACATAACACCGTTCACTCCCGTTCATGATTCCTCCCTTCAAACTGTATGATTTCCCGTAGCATCCCCAACTAACTATTCAATTGTCAGGATATGGAAAAGCCGGCTTCAAGATACCAACAAAGAGGTTGCAAAATTTTATTTTACATCCGTCAAACTATTTTGTTGCGTTTTTTCGTTCATGTTTAAGAATTATATTGTAATTTTACGCCGCAGAAACAAAAACAATAAGTTAAATGACAGAGTTTTACCAAGGAGTAGACAGACTGTTAGTATCCGTTGACTGCGTTGTTTTCGGATTTGAAGACAATCAATTAAAACTCCTTATTGGACGCAGAAAGACTGCCCCCGAAGTAGGAGAATGGTCGCTTTATGGCGACTTTGTTCATCAAAACGAGAACTTGAAAGATGCTGCCAACAGGATTCTACAGGAGTGTACAGGCATCAACAAAGCCTTTATACAACAGGTTGGAGCCTTCGGAAAAGTCGACCGAACACCGGGCGACCGTGTGATAACCATCGCCTATTACGCACTCATCAATGTTGCCGACAACGACAAGAAGTTGCTGCAACGCTACGAGCAGCAATGGGTGAGTCTCGACAGCCTACCGCCACTCTATGGCGACCATGCCGAGATGCTCGACAGGGCACTTGCGCTGCTGCGCAAGCAGATTTCGCACGAGCCTATCAGCTTTCGGCTCCTCCCAACATTATTTACACTGACACAATTACAGCACGTTCACGAAGCGATATTGGGGGAAGCTATTGACAAACGTAATTTCCGCAAGCGCATCAAACAGATAGAATACATCGAAAAGACTGACCTCATAGACAAGAAAAGCAGCAAACGCGGGGCAGCTCTGTATCGTTTCAACCAAAAAGCTTTCAAAAACGCACCGGCTTTCAGGCTCTGATGCGGGCATGGAGACTTTTTTTCATATCAAAATCATAGGCAGGGCTTCTTCCTGTAGCTCATCTCTAATGAGGAAAAAGGACTATAATAAAAGGAGAAAATCCTCCTTTATAGAAAGATAGCCCAAATTTGTTCGTATTATATTTTGGCCTTTACCAATTATTACCTATATTTGCAACAGCTAAAAACAAACCAATCTTATATATGAATGACAAGATGCTTATGTGTCGGGCAGCGGACAATATCAGAATACTGGCTGCTTCAATGGTAGAAAAAGCAAAGTCGGGACACCCTGGTGGGGCCATGGGGGGAGCTGATTTCATCAATGTCCTCTTCTCAGAATTCCTCGTTTATGACCCGGACGACCCTGAATGGACTGGTAGGGATCGGTTCTATCTTGACCCCGGACACATGTCGCCAATGCTGTATGCTGCATTGACACTGCAAGGAAAATTCACTATAGACGACATCAAGCAGTTTCGGCAATGGAAATCTATCACCCCCGGACATCCGGAACGCGACATCAAGCATGGAATAGAGAACTCTTCAGGTCCGCTCGGACAAGGACACGCTTATGCAGCCGGAGCTGCCGTGGCAGAAAAATTTCTCGAAGCACGCCTCGGAAATACGATGATGCAGCACAAAATCTACGCATTCATCTCTGACGGAGGCATACAGGAGGGCATCAGTGCCGAGGTGGGGCGTCTAGCAGGCAACCTTGGGCTGAACAATCTTATTATGTTCTACGATTCTAACGGTATTCAGCTTTCTACAGAATGCGGCGCTGTGATGAGTGAAGATACAGCAATGAAGTACAAGGCGTGGGGATGGAACGTCATAACCATTGACGGCAATGACCCAAATGCCATCCGCAAGGCTCTCAAAACCGCCAATAAGGAGGAACATAGCCCTACACTCATCATCGGCAATACTGTTATGGGAAAGGGAGCCGTACAGGCTGATGGAACCAGCTACGAACGTAACGTAAAAACACATGGAGCCCCACTGGGTGGAGAAGCCTACATAAATACTATAAAGAACTTAGGTGGCGATATAAACGACCCTTTCAAGATTTTCCCAGAAGTACAGAAAATTTATAACGAACGCAATAATGAACTTCGCAAGAAGGTAACATTGCGCCGTCAGCAAGAAGCCAAATGGTTGAAAGAGAATCCCGAAAGAGCAGAGCAAATGAAGCAGTGGTTCTCCGGAAAAGCCCCCAAGATTGACTGGAGTGGTCTGAAACAGCAGCGCGATGCACCTACAAGAAACGGCTCAGCAACCTGTCTCGGACTTTTGGCAAAGCAAGTTCCGAACATGATTGTGTCGTCTGCAGACCTCAGCAACTCCGACAAAACCGACGGATTCCTCAAGAATACTCATTCACTGACCCGCGACGACTTCTCTGGAGCGTTCTTTCAGGCTGGTGTCAGCGAATTGGCGATGGCTTGTATGTGCATTGGCATGATGCTGCATGGCGGTGTCATCACAGCAATGGGTACATTCTTTGTCTTCTCAGACTATATGAAACCGGCTGTACGAATGGCCGCATTGATGCAGACTCCCGTTAAATTCGTATGGAGCCATGATGCTTTCCGTGTGGGCGAGGACGGTCCGACCCACGAACCCGTCGAACAGGAGGCACAGATACGCTTGATGGAGAAACTACAGAACCATTCCGGACAAGACTCCGTTCGTGTATTCCGCCCTGCCGACAGCGAAGCTGCTACAGTTTGCTGGCAGATGGCAATGGAGAATATGGACACTCCGACGGCTCTTATCTTCTCGCGTCAAGCCGTAAAGAGCCTTCCCGAAGGAACAGACTATCGGCAGGCGCGCAAGGGAGCCTACATTGTCAAAGGGTCAGATGAGAACTTTGACGTGATTCTTGTTGCCAGTGGGTCGGAAGTTTCCACCTGCGTCGAAGGTGCAGAACTTCTCCGTCAGGATGGCTACAAGGTTCGAGTAGTCAGCGTACCATCCGAAGGACTCTTCCGCCGGCAGTCGGAAGAGTATCAAGAAAGCATTCTTCCCAAGGGTGCGAAGAAGTTCGGACTTACAGCTGGACTCCCCATAACCCTTGAAGGGCTGGTTGGTAACGACGGAAAGGTGTTCGGTTTGACCAGCTTCGGTTTCTCTGCACCCTATAAAGTCTTGGACGAAAAGCTCGGCTTCACGGCAGAGAACGTCCGCAAACAAGTAACAGAGTTTATAGCTAAATAGTTTAACACGAGTCTTGAATATTCAAGTTACAGGACTCATAAAACCTAAACGCGTATGGAAATTAAGACAGTAGGTGTTGCTTGCGACCACGCAGGCTATCCGTTGAAGCAGTTTGTGATCCAGTATCTCGAAGCGCATAACTACCCAGTGAAGGACTTTGGTTGCAACAGCGATCTTAGTTGCGATTATCCCGACTATGCACATCCCTTGGCAGAAGCTATTGAAACTGGTGAGATTTACCCGGGAATTGCCATCTGCGGCAGTGGTGAGGGAATGACAATAACGCTTAACAAGCATCAGGGCGTGCGTGCAGGACTAGCTTGGAACAAGGATATTGCTGAGTTGATCCGCCAGCATAACGATGCCAACGTGCTCGTACTGCCGGGTAGATTTATAGACAACAAGACTGCTGAGAAGATTCTTGATGAGTTCTTCAAGGCGAGTTTTGAGGGTGGCCGCCATGAACGCCGTGTCAAGAAAATCGCATTAAACGCCGAATAACCGGTCTATCGAGACAACTCCATCTTTATTTAGAACAGAAAAAACAGGGCACTTTCCTTTCGGAGGTGCCCTGAATCTTTTATCCTTACTCCCATTACAACTACTTATTCGGTCGAACTGTCGGGTAGATGGAACTGGTAATCTCTGTCGAACACCTTGCGAACCTTGTTGATTTCAAGGAAACTCGTACCGCCACCATCACCAAACGATCCGGAGAGATAGGCTATCTTATCGTCGAGACCGATATATCCCTTTTGTCGCAACATACGCAAGGCGGCGTTAAACAGGTGTTGGCTCGACTTATGTTGCTGCTGATAAATGGGAATAATGCCATAGCTGAGGTTCAGCCAACGCTGCACCTTTTCCTTATAACAGATGGCCAGCACCGGATTAGGTCCTCGGAAGGCGGCCAAATTACGTGCCGTTTGCCCCGTAGAACTGTCTGTAATGATGCCTTTCACGCCCAAAACCTCTGTCGACTCGATGGCACTCTTTGCCAGGAACTCCCTCTGGTCGTTCTGATTGCTCAATGGAATGCTGACAAAACCTCGTCGATGAGAGTCCTGTTCGGCCTGTTCGGCGATACGTGCCATCGTCTGCACAGCTTCCAAAGGGTACTTTCCGCTTGCCGTTTCACCACTTAACATCAGTGCGTCGGTATGGCTGTAGATAGCATTGGCAATGTCCGTTACCTCGGCACGCGTTGGACGGGGATTATTGATCATCGTATGAAGCATCTGAGTAGCCACGATAACCGGTTTCTTCTTTACGATACACTTTTGGATGATGCTGCGCTGGATGCCCGGAATCAGCTCAATAGGCACCTCAATCCCCAAATCGCCACGGGCAATCATAATGCCGTAGGAAGCGTCGATAATCTCATCGATATTGTCGACACCTTCCTGATTCTCAATCTTTGAGATGATCTTGATATCCGAATGATGCTCGTCGAGAATCTTCTGCACTTCCATCACATCGGTAGCCGAGCGTACAAACGAGTGAGCAATGAAGTCTATGTCTTCTTCTATCGCAAGAAGGATGTTCGCCTTATCTTTCTTTGTCAGGGCAGGCAGGTCGATATGCTCGCCCGGCACATTCACGCTCTTGTGCGAACCCAGCTCTCCGTCGTTCTGCACCTGCGCTACCAGTACGGGACCGTCGTGTTCCAGCACTTTCATGTCAAGTGCGCCGTCGTCGAAAAGAATATCGTCGCCTACCTTGACATCGCGTGCAATGTCGGCATAGGATACGTTGACGATATCGTGGGACGACTCCATCTCGGGTCTTCCGATAATCTTCACCACATCGCCCGTCCGGTATTGGATGGGGCTATCCACTCCCGTTGTTCTCACTTCCGGCCCTTTTGTGTCGATGAGCAGGGCCAGATGGGGCGACACGGCACGCGTGTTGCGGATAATCTGACGGATGCCATCGGGTGTGGCATGGGCTGTATTCATACGCACTACATTCATCCCGGCAAAGAAAAGCTTGCGGAGAAACTCTGTTTCACAGCGACGGTCGCTGATAGAGCATACGATCTTGGTCTGTTTCATATCTGTTTCTTGTATTTAACTTATTTGGATATTGCAGAGAACAACACGTAAAGGAAGGCAGAAAGGGCGATGATTCCGAAGAAGACTATCGCAAACACTACTGTGACTTTCCTGCCCAAAGCCCAGCGGGGAGGCTCTCCCTTTCTGCGAGAAGGTTGCGGATGTGGGGACTGTGTAGTCGGTACAGGGCTGGCGGATGCTTCCATCGGCGTGGCGACCACTGCCGTCCGGCCGCAAAACGGGCAGTTGCACCTGACCGTCTGTCCTGGTTGGGCCTCTATTCCGAACGGTTTACCGCAATGACTGCAACGAATCTGAAACTGCATACTGTATTCCTTATCTATCTAACTTCGTCTATCAATACCTGTCCACCGTCGTAGACCACCCTTATCAGCCGAAACTCCGTCACGCCATCCTGCGACAGTCGCACTTTGTACCAGTCGTCCTTGTAGAACGATACGCGGAGATGGGCTGCAAGAGCATGAAAGTCGGGAGCAGCCGAGAGCGTTCCGAATGCTCCCCACCATGCTGCCCACCTGTCTTCTTCGCCGCTTTCTTCACCGGCAGAGATGCCGAGAATCATTGTCCGGCAATAGTCCGTGAGATAACGTTCGTAGAAAGAAGGGTCGCCGTCGGTGAGCACCGACTTTCTGTAGAACGACTCCAGGAACCGGCAGGTAGCCGCCTGCCGCTGTCGTGCCTGCTCGTCGGCCATAGCCTTGTCCTGTATGGCCTGCCTGAGACGGGCTACCGAGTCGCGGTGTGCCTTGCGCTGCTGCTGTATCAAGGCTGTCTGTGCCGCCTGTCTGTGCTGCCAATAGATGAGTCCGGCAGCTATTCCGCCACCCGATAAGACGGCTGTCAGTATGGCGACCATCATCTTTGCTTTACTGTCCGTTCGTTTCTTCATGGGCGCAACTACCGGTTGCCCGGCCTGCCGAAGTTTCTGTGGAGACGAGACAGACGGTCTGCGGGCCAACCGTATCAACAGCGACTGTGCGCAATAGGGACAAGTACACCGTATTGTCTCTTCGTCACCGGCCTCTATCCGGAACCTCTTATGGCAATGATTGCACGTAACCTGATATTGCATCATCATTATGTTTCCCTCTGTCCTCGTCTTCAGCAACCTGGCAGAGACGGTTTTATCTTTTGCAAAATTAGCCTTTTTCCCTGGCAATTGGAAATATTCTGATCAATATTACATAGCCTCTATATCTCTCATCACTCTCTCCATCAGGCAGTCTCATTCAGGTTGATTATGCAAAAGGTCGTCTTTCCTTTAGACATCCCATGGCATTCCTTTAAGTATTCCATGACATTTCCTTAAGGACTTTGTCATGCCGTTGCCGTTGTACAGGTAAGTTATCAGCGGTCTGGGAATTTTTTATCCGCACAGTGATAATTTTTTATCTGCATAGTGATAAGAAGTTATCAGCAGTGTGATAAAAAGTTATCAGCGGTGTGATAAATATTTATCAGCAATGTGATAAAAAGTTATCAGCATGCTGATAATTTCATCGAACAAGAACAGATACGATGCAAAGTGCTTTGCAATGAGGAATGGGAAGCAAGAGGAAGTGCGGGCAAGACAAAGAGTAAGGACGCGGCAGGCAGGCTGTCGGGCTTATCCGGGGTGGGTTAGGCCTGTTTTCCGTCGCATCTTCCACTATACGCCTATGTGGGAGGCGTATCGTGGAATGGTGTGTGTAAGAAAGGAAATGTACCGGGGCACAGTAGACAGCGTTGTCTGTTGATGGAAGTTTGCCTTGACAATGCCAAGGCTTCGTCAGGGAAGCCGACTGTCGCTAATGGAAATCCAAATAGCCTTCCTCCCATTTCTGATGCAACTTCTGTCCGTCCGGTTCGTGCATGGGCGATGAGATCGATAGCCCCATCAAGCGGATGGGACGACTGTTGTACTCGGTTTGTGATAGAAGTTGCTTGGCCAGCGGGAGTATTTCGTCTTTTGTGCGGAGAGGTTTCGTTAGACTAATACTGCGCGTAATCTGACTCGTGGCATCCCATTTGAGTTTCAACGTCAGTGTTCTGCCTTCGAAACCGGCACGTTTCAAGCGTCCGACCAGCTCGATTACAAGGTGGTAAAGTTCTATGATGACGATCGCTTTTGTATGGATATCCTCCATGAAAGTGCGCTCGCAGCCCACCGACTTCCGCTCGTAACCGACGACGACGGGACGGTTGTCTATCCCCCGTGCAAAATCGTAGTACATCTTGCCTTGCTTCCCGAACCGCTGCAGGAGATGCCCGAGCGAAACGGCACGCAGTTGCTCGCCCGTAACAATACCCATCCTGTGCATCTCAGTCGCCGTCTTCGGACCGACTCCCCAAAACTTCTCGACAGGCAGCCGCCCGATAAAGTCAAGCGCATGTTCGGGATGAACGAGGAAAAGTCCATTAGGTTTCCGATAGTCGGAGGCTATCTTGGCGAGGAACTTGTTGTAGCTGATGCCTGCCGAAGCAGTCAATCCTGTTTCTTCGTGTATTTCCCGCTTGATGGAACGGGCTATGTCTACTGCCAGCTCCATCCCTTTCTTATTCTCTGTTACATCAAGAAAAGCCTCATCAATAGACAGCGGTTCCACCAGATCGGTGTATTCGTGGAAGATGGCACGTATCTCGTCAGACAACTCCTTGTAACGGTCGAAGCGTGGAGGTATAATGACAAGATGAGGACAACACTTCTTGGCATGAACGATAGACATGGCAGAATGCACACCGAACAGACGCGCTTCGTAACTCGCCGTCGAGACCACACCGCGCGGAACATCGTTCCCTATTGCCAATGGCAGTCCACGCAGCTCTGGATGGTCGCACTGCTCGACAGATGCGAAAAACGCATCCATATCTATATGTATTATCTTGCGCAACAAAAGAGATTCCTTACCTTATGCCCCGGCAAAGATACACAAAATTTATTCTGAGTATAAATAAAAAGACGTACCTTTGCAACAAAATACGAAGATATCAGTTATATAGGACAAGAAGGTTTCTGGATACAAATGACATTAAGCTATGGACGTGCACCGCTGAATTGGGCACAAAAGACTATCAAAAGGCTGCTGGACTGCTCTTTGGCACTTGTCGGACTTATAGTTCTGTCGCCCCTGTTCGTCGCGATTGCCGTAGCCATAAGACGACAAGACAACGGCTCGATATTCTTCCGGCAAGTCAGAATAGGATACAAAGGACGTCCATTCGTCATATTCAAGTTCCGTACTCTGAGCAGTATCGTTGAAGAAGAAGGCCCCAAGCTGGTTGCTCAATGCGACAACACGACCTCAACTCCTCTCGAACAGATTCTGCGCAACCACCATCTTGACGAGCTGCCACAGCTTTGGAATGTTGTACGCGGCGACATGTCATTCGTCGGACCGCGTCCGGAGCGCAAGTATTTCATAGATAAAATCATGCAGCATACCGACCGCTATCCGCTTATCTACCAAGTTCGCCCGGGACTCACATCAGAAGCAACCCTCTACAATGGCTATACAGACACGATGGAGAAGATGCTTCGGCGCATGGAGATGGACATCCACTACATGGAACACTGGTCGTTGTGGCTGGATTTGTGCATTGTTGTCAAAACAGTATTGAAGATTATCAGTGGCAAAACATTCTAAACAAGAAATGAAAAGATACATCATCCTTTTTCTGACGGCATTGTGTACACTCGCCACATTCGCCCAATCATCCATGACCGATACTCAGGTGATGGACTTTGTAGTCAAGGAGCATTCCAAGGGAACACCACAGGCACAGATCGTAACAAAGCTGATGCAGAACGGTGTGGACATCTCGCAGATACGAAGGGTAAGGAACAATTATGAGAAAATGAAGAAAGGCGATGTTACCATTGGGGCTACGAAAGACAAAACGATCGACCGCAGCCGTACCAACAACGGACAACAACGCCCGGGAAAGAATAAAAAACAGATTGCAGACGAAACCCGGCAAGACTATGCAAAGGACGAGCAAGAAGTCGAAATCTACTCAAACGGACGGATATCCAAAAACCGATCATTGGCACACAAGTATGACGAGACAGACGGAGAATTCCTGCAGATGCAGGACGAAATGGACGACTGGATGCCACAGGATACAGCAACAATGTACGAGCATTTGATAAAACGCCTCAGCCGTAACAAGAAAGAAGTATGGGGACGCGATATATTCAACAACGAGAACCTCTCGTTCGAACCGAATATGAACATGGCTCTGCCACGCAACTACCGCCTCGGACCAGGCGATGCCGTATTCATAGACATTTACGGAGCTTCACAGAAGTCATACCAGACTACCGTTGCCCCGGACGGCATTGTTACTATAGAAGGATTCGGACCTATTCAAGTGAGCGGACTGACTGTAGCACAGGCCAACAACCGCATTCGTGGAAGATTGGGGAAACGATACAGCAGTTCCAGTATACGCCTTTCTGTAGGACAGACACATACTATTATAGTGAATGTTGTAGGCGAAGTGAAAACACCGGGAACATATACACTCTCTGCCTTTGCCACTGTGTTCAACGCATTATATATGGCTGGAGGTATCGGAGAACTGGGCACGCTCCGCAATATCAAAGTATATAGAGGGGGTACGCTCATCAGTACAGTCGATGTCTACGACTTCCTGCGCCGTGGACATCTTAGTGGGAATGTTCGATTGGCAGACAACGATGTGATTGTCGTAGGACCTTACGATATGATAGCACAGGTAAGTGGAAAGGTGAAACGCCCGATGTTCTATGAGATGAGGCGAGGTGAAAATCTCAAGACCCTTATAGGTTATGCCGGAGGATTTGCCGGCGACGCATATACGAAGACGGTTCGCGTACGCAGAAAGACAGGACGGCAATACTCAATCTTTAATGTCAATGAGTTCGATATGAACAGTTTCCGTATTTCCGACGAAGATTCCATCAGCGTTGATTCTGTGATTCCGCGCTACGAGAATATGGTTGAGGTCAAGGGGGCAGTGTTCCGACCAGGCATGTACGAAGTAGGTGGACATATAAACAGTGTTCGTGAACTGATAGACGCAGCAGAAGGACTGACAGAAGTAGCATTTGGAGCGCATGCCATCCTACACCGTCAAAAAACCGACCGAAGTTTGGAAGTCATCTCTGTAGACGTAGACGGTATTCTGACAGGAAAGTCTGCCGACATTCCCTTGCAGAATGAAGATGTACTGTTTGTACCTACAAGGACAGAGGTACAGGAGGAGCAGACCATCACCATCCATGGAGAAGTTCTTTATCCTGGTATTTACAAGTATGCAGATAATGAATCACTGGAAGATTTCATTCTTCAAGCAGGCGGACTAAAGCAAACGGCATCAACCGTAAGGGTTGATGTAGCACGACGGATTATCAATCCCAAAGCATTGGAATCAGACCCTATAATTTCCCATTCCTATTCCTTTGCACTCAAAGACGGATTTGTGGTTGACGGTATTCCGGGATTTGTACTACAACCATACGATGTGGTGTATGTACGCAAGAGTCCGGGAACATCCGATTTGAAGAATGTAAGTGTTGAAGGTGAGGCTATGTTTACCGGCAAGTATAGCTTGACCTCGCGCACAATGCGCTTGAGCGACCTGTTCAAGGCAGCCGGTGGTGCTACCGACTTAGCCTATATCGAAGGAGCACGGCTGGAGCGTCGCCCCAATGAAGTGGAGAAAATGCGTATGGAAACAGCCTTTAAGCAGCAGCAAGAGATGGAGCAGAAGAATCTGCTGGCAATGGCATCAAGAACCAACAACGCATCAATACTGCAGGCCGCACAGCAAAACAATAATGCAAAACTAAAGAAGTTCAATGTGCCTGAGACTTATCCTGTCGGTATAGAACTCGATAAGGCGATTGCACATGCAGGTAGTGATGCCGACATCATTCTCCGCGAGGGTGATCGGCTCATCATCCCCCAGTACAATGGTACCGTGAAGATTAACGGTGCAGTAATGAATCCGAATACAGTAGGTTATGTAGAAGGTAAGAGTGTTAGCTATTATATTGATCAGGCTGGCGGCTTTGCAAGCGATGCTAAAAGAAGCAACACCTATATTTTCTACATGAATGGTATGCAGGCAAAAGTAGGGAAAAACGCCAAGGTGCGTCCCGGATGCGAGATAATCGTTCCCACAAAGGCGCAAAGCAAGCTCAGCCTTGCCGAGACATTGAGTATCGGATCCAGTGCGGCAAGTATCGCTGCAGTCATTGCAACAATTGCCAATCTGCTGAAGTAAACCATTAGGAGAATCAAGATATCTGTTAAGTACAGAATGGCCCGAAAAGTATAAGCAACAAGCTGATAAAATAAAGGAAAAGCAAAGGTAGGTACTCATACTTTGATAAAATAAAATATAAAAATGGATAATCAACCAAAATATAGAGGCATTGACTACGGGGCTGTCTTCCGTGCTATTAAGAAGAAGAAACTTTGGTATTTCATCACAATACCTTTGACCATCTTGCTATCAGCTTTATACATAGTAGGCATACCAAGAACTTACTCTTCCAGTACGGAATTTGCACCGGAGACAGAAAGCAAAGCTGCTGGCGGAGGTACCTTGGGTTCACTTGCTTCCACCTTTGGACTTGATATGTCTGCACTTGAATCATCCGATGCCATAACCCCCATGCTGTATCCAGACCTCATTAATGACAACGGATTCATTGCTACGTTACTTAAAATCCACATAAAAACAAAAGACAGTACATTTAGTGGAACATATTATGACTACAAACGTACGTCTACCAAAATTCCATGGTGGAGCAAGCAATTCAATAAGTTGCTCTGTAAGTTCTTCGACAAGAAGCCAGAAGCTGGAAAATATCAGGCAGGTGAGCCTTTTGATGCATATAACTTAACCAAACTTGATAATGATATAATAGAAAGTATCAGAAAGCAAATAACTATTAAGGTGGACAAGAAGACTGGTGCGATAACGATAGACACGGAAGACCAAGATCCTTTAGTTGCCAAAACCATTGCAGACTCGACAAGAGAACAGCTGAAAGTACTTATTACAAAATACCGAACTGACAAAGCCCGCAGAGATGTGGAGTATTACAAGAAACTAACAGATGAAGCTAAGTCTTCGTACGAGAACCAAAGACAGAAATACGGTGATTTTTCAGATTCTAACACAGATATTTCCCTGCCGAGTATACAGTCAAAAGGTGAAGATATGGAAAATGAGATGCAGCTAAGGTATAATAATTACAGTCAATTAAAGAATCAGTTACAACTGTCTCTTGCTAAATTACGTGAACGCACCCCTGTATTTACTCAGATAAGGGGGGCAGCAGTACCTGTAAAGCCAACAGGGCCGAAAAGAATGTTATTTGTTTTGGGTATGACCGTATTAGCTTTTACACTTACAAACATATTTGTCCTTAGAAACATCATTACCCGTCCACAAGCATAGGAATAGCAAACCCTACACAGGATATGGCGGAGAAAGTTATAATCAACGAAAGCAACAACAAGAGAAACATAAGGATAGCCAGGAATACTGTCCTTATGTTTCTACGTATGTTATTGCTTACCGTCATCAATCTATATACTGTTAGACTTGTTCTAAAAGGCTTAGGTTATGTTGATTATGGAATATTCAATGCCGTTGCAGGTGTCGTTACATCTGCCAGTTTCATTAGTGGTGTTTTGGCCTTATCAATTCAACGCTTTTTCTCTATCGCATTAGGGAAAGGTTATGACGAAGAGCTAAACGCAATTTACTCTGCCAGTCTGAATATCATATTCGTATTAAGCATTGTCACTATCATATTATTTGAGACAGTCGGATTATGGTTTATCAGCACACAAATGACCATACCTGCTGAAAGAATAACGACAACTCTTTATTTGTACCATTGTTCCATCTTTGTCTTCGTCTTCTCATTATTGCAAATACCATTTACAGCAGCTATTTTCTCGCATGAGAACATGGGGGTATATGCAGTCTTATCTGCCACGGACAGTCTATTACGTCTCTTATTGGCTATCATCATTACAACTGTATCAACCGACCACTTAGAATTTTATGGTATTGGACTTTTGATAGAAGCAGGCATCATATTGATTCTTTATGTGTGGAAAGGTAAAAGATATAGAGAATGCCACTATAAAAAGACGAAGGACAAGAGCCTTTACTATCATCTACTTAAATTTTCTGGATGGACAATGTTCGGTTCTTTAGCAAATATGGGAATGAATCAAGGAAACACAATCTTAATAAATCTCTTCTTTGGTCCTATTTCCAATATGGCTTTTGGTATTGCAATGCAGATAAACAATGCATTTAATTCCTTAAGCAACAGTATGGTATTATCATTTCGTCCTGCTATGATCAAAGCGTATGCTGAAAATAATTTTCAATATATATACCAGTTATTTAATATTAGCAATAAATTCCTTTATTATATATTACTCTGCATTGGCCTCCCGATTCTTATAGAAATGAGAGCAATACTTAATATGTGGTTAGGTAGTATAAATGACGAAACTATTCTCTTTACACGATTAATGATTGCCTTTGTTTCCTTACTGGCACTCAACAATCCTATCACCATAATTATTGAGGCAACAGGTAATGTTAAAGAATATCACATAGCCGTTGAAAGCATTACATTACTGAGTGTACCAGCAACATGGCTATTGTATAAGTTAGGAAATCCTTCTTACACAGTTTTCTTGGTTATGCTTGGAATTTGCATTGCGGCTCATTTGGCAAGACTATGGTGCCTGCAACGCTCTTTCAGCATATTTACCTACCGCCAATATTGTCTAGGTTTTGCTGTTCCAGCTGCTTTCATTACAAGCTTAAGCTCTATATTGGGCATCCTACTCCACCAATTCACAACGGGCATCTTACGTTCTATCCTAATATTTTTGGTCCTGCCGATAATTGTCCTTGTCCTTTCTTTCTTTGTGGGACTCAATAAAAAGGAAAAGGCTATGCTATTACACCTATATCACAAAAATAAATCATAAAGATGTCAGAAGCATTAATAAATAATATACTTGCAATCGGCTTCCTTTTCATTTGGATAATTACTCTTATATGCTATCAATCGATAAGAAAGTATTGGGATGGAGGTAGTGCTGTTATTACAGCATACATTATATATGCAGTATTCTCTATTCTTT
>CAUVFB010000020.1:0-14466 GCA_963551095.1 uncultured Prevotella sp.
GGCTCTTCGGTTGTGTCGGGTGTCATTGCATGGTTGACGGCTGTGGTTTCCGCGTGTTGTTGGGATTCGTTTCCGTGTGTCGGTTCTCTTTGGAAGGATTCATGATCCATTGTCCGTTGCAGTTTTTATGTCCGTTGGATTGCCGTTCTCGCCGGAAATGCTTATATTTGTGGACACATAACCCAAACAATGACCCTCCAACAACGGTCGAATGCCGATGAGAACATCCGTCGAACGCGATACAATCCGCCTGCGTCCCATCCTGTGGAAGGGTCGCTGCGATGGCTTCCGTGCGACTGCTGTGTGCCGTTTCCGTCCGTTTCGGCAGCCGGAATCCTTTCCGGCGTTCCCCACATGGAGTAACGGCCTGTCAGACTGTCAACCAACATCTATTCACTTATAATCATTTACAAATTATGAAAAAGCATTTACTCCACAACGCATTCGCGGTCATCGCCGCACTGTCTGCATCCATCGCCCTGCCCTCCGTCGTTCAGGCGCAAAACGTCGAAGCCTATGCGGTGATGAACACTTCCGCGAAGACAATCACTTTTTATTACGATGCCAACAAGGCGTCCCACACCGAGGGCACTGCTTATCTGCTGCCCGATTCCGACACCGGCTACCCCGAATGGTGCCTGGTTTACGACCGGAAAACCATTACTACGGCCACGTTCGACCCGTCGATGAACAATTATCATCCCGTTTCGACGCGCCTATGGTTTGATGGTTTTCAGGCATTGACCGCTATTAACAACATCGAAAACCTCCATACGGATCAGGTAACCAACATGGGCGGAATGTTTTCAGGCTGTAAAGTTCTTTCAAAACTTGATGTTTCGGGTTTCAACACGCAGAAGGTGGTTCACATGGACTATCTTTTCGATGGCTGCCAAGCCTTGACCACGCTCGACGTATCGGGATTCAACACCGAGAGTGCCACCAACATGAGCTTTATGTTCTTCGATTGCAAACAGCTGACGACCCTTGACGTGTCGAACTTCAAGTCTGGAGATGTAGAAGATATGAGCGACATGTTTCACGGCTGTTCTTCGCTGACCACAATCTACTGCAATGACAGTTGGACGAGCAGCCTCTCGATCAATATGTTCTTGGATTGCACAAAGCTCAAGGGGGGAACGGACGGCAGCGTAGCCTACGACGAAAACAAAATCGATATTACGATGGCGAATCCGACGACGGGTTACTTCACCAGGAAGACTCCCGACGGCATCCGGACGTCCACCGTCGGCACCGCACGCGCCCGTGTGGGTGTTTATTCGCTGCAGGGTGTGCGGCTGGGCGATGACCTTAGCCGATTGCCGGCGGGTGTTTACATCGTCGAGGGTAAAAAGGTGGTGAAGCGATAAGAAAGCCATCGCCCATTCAAAACCACCCCATAACACGCGGAAACCACTGCTGTTGCACGCTGAAACCACAGCAACTGTAGGGACCACGGCTCGTGCGTCCTCCCGTCGTGGAGTTTTCATCCAACAAACAAGCCTCGTTCGCAAACGAACAAGTATGTTTCGCAAACGAACGAGGCTATTTCGTGGTTGTATTTGGGTGTATACGAAGACACACGTGGATGTATTCGAGATGGTACGAGGTTGTATACGAGGACGCACGAGCCGTGCGTCCCTACAGTTGCTGTGGTTTCTTGCTTGTTATGGGGTGGTATTTATCGTCAACAGCTGTGGTTTCGGCGTGCAACTGCTGTGGTTTCTTGCTTTTTATTGTGTGGTGTTTATCGTCAACAGCTGTGGTTTCGGCGTGCGCCGGAATGTTATTGATTATTCGTTGTTTCATCCAACTGTAGAGACGCACGGCTCGTGCATCCTTGCCTGCACCTACGTGCAACCACAAGACCACTGCCGTGCGTCCACCAGTCATGGAGTTTCATTTCCGGAAGCGTATCCGGCTGATTTCGAGCTTCATTGGGTCGGGAATCCGTCCGTCGTACATCAGGTTCAGATACCGCTCAACGAGCGGACTGCTGCGGATGAATTTGCGTCGGTTCAACTTGTCCATCACTCCCGAGGGCCGTTTGGGCGGATTCGCATGCAGCACTTCGAAGATGCGTCTGACGAGGGTGTTGAACGTGATCGGGGTTCCGTTGCCATCGAGCAACCGCCCCGTCATCCATACAAAGTGGGTCAGTTCGACGAGATCGCGCTGGGTTCCCGTCCACAACAGGTCGATGTCGGCACACCGCAGCAGCTGCGTGAAGTCGGTAACCATTTTGTCTGTAAACTTGGAAAGCTGGTCTCCCGACCAGCTTCCGCTTGCTTGTTTGATCAAGACTTTGAAATCATCTTGCATTGTACCTTGGATTTTAGTTAAATATAAGTTCGTTTCCTACTTTTGGCTTCCACTTTTGCAGGTCTGCCTCCGTAAGAATTATGAGAAATTCTTCAATTATTCATTGGCAAAGTTACGAACAAATTTTGAAACTACAAAACTTTTTCGCAAAAAAGTAGGATTTTTTTTATCGCCAATGTTCCTTTTCTATTTCCGGAGGCGTCGGAGCGGGCGAACGGACGCGTTACTTCCGCATGACGAACGCGGCTTGTTCGCTACCTATTATTAAGTATTTTAATTTCCCGCCGATGGGATCTTGCGGAAAAACCATATCTTTGCCGGCAAATGAAACAGATGAACGACCACTATGAAATACTGGTTCCGCAGAGTCGGGGCAGCTTCGCCGAACGGCTGGAAGAACTCGCCGGTCGGCTGCGAGAACTTTTGACAAAAGAACGGAGCGAGGGACGCATGCCGAAGTATGCGAAAATCTTCCTCAGCGACATACAGAATCAATACCGCCCACTCGTCGGAAGCGCGCTCTTCGGGCAGCTTCTGTCGGGTGTGAGTACGACCGTCGTCGAGCAACCGCCGCTCGACGGGAGCAAGGTGAGCCTCCTGGTGAAGACGGCGGGCAGCGACGACGGCTCCATCTTTCAGAGTCTGCGGCTCAGCGATGAGGAAGCGCGCGGGACGAGTGCTTATATGCAGACCGTCCGCCTCTTCGAAAAGTATCTGCAGAGCATCGACGGGCGCGGAATCGACATGCGTACACACCTCGTGCGCACTTGGATATATGTTGACAATATTGATGCTGACTACGGCGGAGTGGTGGCGGCGCGCAACGACATCTTCGCCCGCTACGGACTGACGGCAGATACGCACTTCATAGCGTCGACCGGGATCGGCGGCGGTACTCCTGCGCGCGCGGCGGCGGTGGCGATGGACTTCCTTACCTACCCCTCGATAGCCGAAACCGACAAGAAATATCTTCAGGCACTCGACCATCTCAACCCGACGCATGAGTATGGAGTGGCTTTTGAACGCGGAACACTACTGTCGGCGTGCGGCCGTCAGGTAGCGTTCATATCGGGTACGGCGAGCATCGACCGCCATGGCGACGTGGTTTTCCTCGGCGATGTGGAGCGGCAGACGGTGCGGCTGCTTGAGAATATTGAGGCGTTGCTGCTCGACGGTGGGCTGACGATGGATGCGGTCAACTATTTCATCATCTATCTGCGCGATCCTTCCGACTTCGCCGTGGTCGACCGGTACATGTCGGTGCGTTTCCCGCAAGTTCCGCGCGTGGTTGTCCTGGCGCGTGTGTGCCGTCCCGAGTGGTTGATTGAGATGGAATGCACGGCGGAGTAATGGGATCAGCCCTTCGAACCGGCTCCAATGACACACGGAAACCACCGCCGTTGCGCGCGGGAACTACCTCTGTTGCACGCTGAAACCGCCGCTGTTGCCCATTCGGCAATACCCCGGTGCATGTTGAAACCACCGTTGTCGCACGCTGAAACCACCGCTAACAGTAGGGACGCACTGCTCGTGCGTCCTCGAATACACCCACGTTTCGCCACGACCCCGCCACGGTCATTTGGTAATAACTCCATGTCGGGAGGACGCACGAGCCGTGCGTCCCTACGGTTGACGGTGGTTTCGCCATGCGACAGCTGTGGTTTCGGCGTGCCATGCGGGCGTGTTGACCTATCCGCGGATCATCTTTTCCGTTGCGGCGGAGGCTTGTCCTGCATTTGTCGCCTGCCAAGTCGCCTACGATGGCTTGACATCGGGTGCGCGATGTCGTAATTTTGCATCGTCAACCGGTAAGGAAACGGAATCCGGAAGCTACGGAGCCGATATATAATATAAGGTGTACGGCATCCGGAACGAGAACCGAAACGGAATCATAACCCCCTCGTCCGACCGTCCGACAAGCGGCGGAGGAGGAACAAAAGGAAAAGATGAAGCTGAATTACGAAGAACATTTGTCAGACCATTTCACGTTGGGCGAACTGCTACGCTCGGGAACGGCCATACGAAAGGGCATCCTCAACGTGCCGTCGGCGCATCCTCAAGACGGATTGACCGATGAAGAGTTGCTCAAAAATCTGCGTCGGCTGTGCCAAGAAGTGCTCGAGCCACTCCGACGGAGCGTCGGCCGCATCACGATAACGAGCGGTTACCGCTGTCGGAGGCTCAATGAGGCCGTGGGCGGGGCTCGCCGATCACAGCATCTCACAGGAGAGGCGGCCGATATCTACTTGCCCAATGCGTCGGCAGCGCAGCGTTACACCACGATACTGCGTCGGTTGCCGGCGTGCGGGCAGATTCTGCAAGAGCCTCTCAACGCCGTCAGGAAGCGATGGCTGCACGTCGGACTGCGAATCAGCCCGCGCGGCTCCGGGAAAGAGGAAATTCCCTGACGCGAAACTGCATCGCCGGACAGCTAAATGCGCCTTGTCGGGCGGACGAAAACAGAGAATCCGACGGTCTCGACCGTCATTCTGACCGCATAAAAGTGTCCGATTTTTTATTCATCCCATGCTTCCTTCCTATTCGGACACATAGGAGCCATGCCCTTTCCGGGGCGGGCAGCGGGAGGCAAACTAAAAGCTATGCCTCGTAAAAGACCCCTGACGGGGAGAGGAACAAGAAAGTTATGTCTATCAAGTATCGAATGTATCAGACCCAACGAGCGGGAAAGTACCACGAATACTGGTACGCTCGCCCTGCCATTGAGAGCACTGTGGGTGTGAAAACATTGGCGGAACGCATCAGCGACCGATGTACGGTAACCGAACCGGACATTCTTGCCGTGATCAGTGCGCTGGTAAAGGAACTCCGTTACGAACTGAAGAGCGGCCGAAGGGTCAAGCTCGACGGGCTGGGAGCGTTCAAACCGTCGTTCAGATGTAAAGGCGTGAAGGAGCGAAAGGACTTCTCCGTCGTTAAAAACATCACCGAAACGCACATTATCTTTCAGCCGGAGCGTCGGAAAATGGGCTCGCGCACGATGGTAAAGTTGCTTCTCGACGGTGTAACGTTCCAGGAAATAGCACCGGAACAGGAAGAGAAGAAGGGCGGAGAGAAGAAGAAACCCGAAGAACAACACACACCTTAAAGGCCGACTGAGTCCCGTTCGGGTGGCAGGCGACGGGTGACGGTGGGGCAGAAAAGCCTCATCCCACCGCCTGACACCCCTGATTGATCACTTAAAAAACAAAGCTTATGAAACTGAAACGAGAAACATGGAAGACCCTCCTACAGTTGTTGCTGACCATTCTGACGGCCATCGGCACAACGTTCGGAATATCTTCGTGCATGTAATGAGGAAGAATGGACAATGGAAAGCGTTTCCAATGGAGAGCGGAAAGGCTTTCAACGGAGAGCAGAAAGCCCTTCGATAGATAACGGAAAGGCTTTCAACAGACAACGGACAGTTGACAATGGGTTCATCGAAACGCCCGGGTGGCGCGCAGAAACAGCCCTTGCCGATTGTCCGTTATCCATGTTTCATGATCGGTTGCAGGCGCATTCGGAGGGCGACGGATGGGGCATCAAGAGTCGACAGGAGACGCGTCAGGAGATCGATTACCAATAAAAAGATGTTAAAGGATTGCCGGTTGTCAAATGATAATAGTATCTTTGCAACACCAATAAGAGTTGGAAATATTACAACGAGCCGTTCCGGCGGTCTGAACACGGCGGAACGCAAGTGCAGATACCGCATATCGGCTGCGCGAAACCTACAGGATAAGGATACGAACAAGAACAGAATACATTATTTTCAAACAGGAACATTATGAAAAAGAAGTTTATTTGCACCGTCTGTGGCCACATGCACGAAGGCGAAGAAGCCCCTGCTCAGTGTCCGGTATGCCATGCAAAGGCCGACAAATTTGAACTCTTCGATGGTCAATCCCTCAAAGGAAGCAAGACCGAACAGAACCTTCGGGATGCTTTTGCAGGCGAAAGCCAGGCGCGGGGAAAGTACACTTACTATGCGTCCAAGGCTCGTAAGGATGGCTATCAGCAGATTGCGGCTATCTTTGAAGAAACCGCGCTCAACGAACAAGAGCACGCTAAGCTGTGGTTTAAGCTGCTTCACAATGGCGAAATACCCGGAACGGAGGAGAATCTAAGCGATGCTGCTGCCGGCGAGAACTATGAATGGACCGATATGTACGAACGTATGGCACGCGAAGCAGAGGCAGAAGGCTTCGCAGGCATCGCTGCAAAGTTCCGCAAAGTAGGTGCTATTGAGAAGCGACACGAGGAGCGTTACCGCAAGTTGCTCAAGAATATAGAAGACAAACTCGTCTTCGCCAAGGACGGAAGTGCCGTTTGGCAATGCCGAAACTGCGGCCATATCGTTGTAGGCAAGCAGGCTCCGGAGGTTTGTCCCGTATGCGAACACCCGCAAAGCTTCTTCCAAGTGGCTGCGGAGAACTATTAATCAGTCCTACGCTGAGGCTTAAACGGCCTCGCAAAGAGCTTCCCCGGGAGGGGAGGAAATGCCCTAATAGTTAATTTTTTGGAGTGAATGGGATGTCGAGTGATGGTTGTCAGGTGTCTGTTAACACCTGAAACACATCATTTGGCATCCTTTTTTTTATCGTCGGACAGCCGGAATTGCAGGTTGAAACCACAGCCGTTGCATCCTGAAACCACAGCTAACAGTAGGGACGCACGGCTCGTGCGTCCTCGTATACACCCCCGTACACGCACAAAACATCCTCGTCCGTTCAACGAAACATGCTTGTTCGTTTGCGAAAGTGCCACTTTCGTTGGATGAAAACTCCGTGATGGGAGGACGCACGAGCCGTGCGTCCCTACAGTTGGATGAAACAACGGACAACAAATGATGCAACAACGAATAATAAATGATACCCCGATGCGCGTGGAAACCACAGCTGTCGCCCGCTAAACAAGCCTCGTTCGCGAACGAACAAGTAGGTTTCGCACCGCCGGATAGCCGGAATCGCCGGCCGACAGCAGCAGAAACGCAACACCCGACAGCCTGAATCACAGGCTGTCGGGTGTTGAAATGGATCATCTATTATCCTTTATTCTTACTCCGCCAACGCCAATGCCACAGTCGGAACCACGGTTCCCAAAGGCATTCCGAGGGCAGATAGCGCATCAACCGCAGGTCGCGGACAACGCGTTGGAGGTTGCGTGCCGGTGCCGACGAGTAGATTCCGCTCATCAAGCGAGCGTCGTACCGGCCGAAATTGCCGCCCGAAAGCATCTCGCCGAGCAGCATTCTGCCCATGCGCCCGTCGGGTTGAACGATCAGATACGCCTCTTCCAGCCCGAGAACATGGTGCAACAGCCACATCAATCCGCGGGCGGTGGCACGCAAACCCAAATGATGCAGCAGCGAATCCCAGTCGGTCGACTCCTCTTTGCGCGACAAATGATGCAGCAAATAGTAGTAATCGACAACGTGGCGCAGCCCGATGCCCTCGTGGAGGAGGTGGTTCTGCAGATGGGCAAGCAGGAACACGGCGTTGAACCGCAGTGTCGGCACACTGACCGAGCCGGCATTGAAGGGCAAATCCACGTTGTTGGCAAACTGACGGTCGGCCTCCTGCGCGAAAAACTCCTGTAATCGGCGGTCGGACAAGGGTCGGTTCATCCATTGCGGACGATAGTGCACCTCGATGGGAATGTCGTTTTTCCGGATGAAATCAATGTGGTGGTAGCACACTTTCGCCTTGGGGCGGATGCGACGGACGTAGCTTATCACCGCCTTGTCGGCTTGCCGGAAGTCCGTTCCACGGGGTCTCACCCATATATCCACGTCGCCCGGTGCGCGCATCAGAGGGTTCGGATAGAGCAGCGCGGCTCCCTGACCTTTTAGAATGCACGTGTCGAAACCCTCGGCGCGGAACTTTTCGCTCGCCCACACCGATATTTCGTTGGCCTGACCGGCCGTTTTCTCGAGCGCAACAACGCGGCTCATCCAGTCGAGCACATCGTCGTCGGTAGGCTTATGAGCCGCGTCGGTCAGCCGGCGGACGCCCTCCCAGCACAGTCCGACGATGTTCTGCCGTTCGGCAAAGGCCAGCAGCTGCTGCCAATCGATAGTTCCGACGCATGGAGGAGGCTCCGTCGCGGGCTGAAGAGCGAACTTCAGGAAGTCGAGGAAGCCTCCGTCGGAATTATCTATGGCCATACATATTGTCGTAATACTTCATATAATCGCCGCTGGTTACGTTGTCCATCCACTGTTGATGGTCCAAATACCAGCGAACAGTCCGCTCTATGGCTTCTTCGAACTGTAGACTGGGTTCCCAACCCAGCTCGCGCTGCAGCTTCCGACTATCTATGGCGTAGCGTTGGTCGTGTCCCGGACGGTCGGTAACGTAGGTAATGAGTCCCAGGTCTTCGCCTTCGGCTCTGCCCAAGAGTCGGTCGACAGTCGAAATGAGCACTTTGACGATGTCAATATTCTTCCATTCGTTGAAACCACCGATGTTATACGTATCCGCCACGCGTCCGTTGTGGAAGATAAGGTCAATGGCGCGCGCGTGATCCTCTACATACAGCCAGTCGCGGACGTTCATTCCCTCCCCGTATACGGGCAGTTGGCGGCGGTGGCGAATGTTGTTGATAAACAGCGGTATCAGTTTCTCGGGGAATTGGTACGGTCCATAGTTGTTGGAACAGTTGGTTACGATCGTCGGCAAGCCGTAGGTGTCGTGGAATGCCCGCACGAAATGGTCGGAAGCGGCCTTTGATGCCGAGTAGGGCGAGTGGGGATTGTACTTCGACGACTCAAGAAAGAAGTCGCGACCGTAGGCATGATGATGTTCGGAGGAGGCGGCTGTGGTGAACGGACTCTCGATGCCTGCAGGGTCGGTAAGCGTCAGTGCGCCGTAGACTTCGTCGGTTGAGATGTGGTAAAACCGCTTGTCCGCATAGCCTTCGGGCGTTGCTTCCCAGCAGACTTTGGCTGCCTGGAGGAGCGAAAGTGTCCCCATGACGTTTGTGCGTGCGAAGGTGAAGGGGTCTTTGATGCTCCGGTCGACATGGCTTTCGGCTGCAAGGTGGATAATTCCGTCCACTTTCCGCTCCTCAATGAGCTGCCTGACGGCCTCGAAGTCGCAGATATCCATCCTGACGAACTCGTAGTTGGGCTTCGATTCCACATCTTTCAGGTTGGCAAGGTTGCCTGCATAGGTGAGTTTGTCAAGGTTAATGATTCTGTACTCGGGGTATTTATTGACAAACAACCGCACGACGTGCGACCCGATAAACCCGGCTCCGCCGGTAATGACGATACTTCGTTTGTAATCCATAATTGTATTGTGTTTTGACGATCGCTTCTTCGCTCTCCGAAACCGGTTGGTTTCCTGTCCGTCCAAGGACTGTCCGGCCTGTGGAGGTTGACCGATGAAGCGGTATTGTTATGTTTCTGAATGAACGAAAGTTGTTTTACTGCTGCTTTTTCCCGGCATCTTCCAGCATCCATCTGAAGTATTTCTCGTGCTGATCTATCAGGTGTTGCCATGAATATTCGCTGCGTATGATGTCGAGGTTGGCTGCTGTGTAGTCTGTTTTCTTCTCTTTGGCAGCTTCATCAATGCTGTCGAGCAGTCGGGCAACGTCATCCGGCGATGCGTAATATTCGGCATTTCTGCCCAAAACCGCCCGGTTGAAGATGTTATCGTGCGCCAGAATGAAACAGCCGGAGGCCATTGCTTCGAGCAACGAAGGGTTGGTTCCGCCTACACTGTGGCCGTGAAAGTATGCAAAGGAGTAGTGCCGGATGCTGTTCAAGCGGTCGAAGTCGTAGATTCCTCCCACAAATCGTATGTTATCATCGCTTGCATAGGTTCGGACAAGCTCCTTTCCGTGTCGGGTATTGGTTTTTCCGACCACGACGAGTGGTCGTTTGCCATACTGGCGCGACTTCCTGTAACCCTCAAGAGCCATCTTTATGTTGTTTTCCGGCTCCATTCGTGCCACGAGCAAGTAGTATCCGTCGGCGTTCAAGCCCAGGCTGTCGAGAAAGGTGGCGTCGTAGTTGTCGGAAACATTCGCGCCGTAAGCCAGAAAGCGACTTTCCCGGCCGTATTTCTCCTTATAATAGTCGTGGATTCCCATGTTGTCGGCAATGAGATAGTGGCTGTGGCTGACTGCTTCTTTCTCCTCCCAGTGCAGAAACCGCCGTGTCCACTTGTTAAACTTTGTCCGTCGGAACTCCAAACCGTCCATATTGGTGGTGAACAAGGGTCGGCGGATGTTCTTTACGTTGAATCGGATGTACGCAGGTATGATGCTCGTGTATCCGGCCTCATAGATGATGTCGTAATCTTCCCTTCGTAGCGCGTCTTTCAAGCATGCGTAGTCGTAGAAGAAGCTGCCTACAGATCCGCCCATCCATTTTTCGGGCGAGTAGATATGCTTGATCCGCACGCCTTTGTACTCCTTCTGCTGATAAGGGTGGTAGTGTGGCGAGTAGACGGTTACTTCGTGGCCGCGGGCGGCGAGTCCTACGGAGATGTATTCGGCGAATTGCTCGAATCCTCCATAGTTGTTCGGTATGCCGCGGGTGCTTATAAATGCTATCTTCATGCTGTGTTGTGGAGATTTCGGTTACTTTTCAGGTTCTTCTTCACCGACCTTTTGTCCGTGGATTTCAACGATTCGGAAGTGTATCTTGCGTGCGCCGACGGGCGGCAACTGCATGTAGTCGCCGTAAAGGTGGGTCAGATATTTGTCGTACTCTTTGATTCCGCGTATCTGTATGTCCTCAAACGGGTAGTAAGCATCCTTTCCATACCACTCGGTGGGGATCATTTCCACCGTGCGGTAGGCTCCCATGATGTTTCCCGACACCTCTGACGATTCCATCGGATACTTTTTCAGTATGCGGTCTATCTGCTGTTTCTGTCTGTAGGCATTGAAAATCTTGTCTGTCGGCAGCAGGGTTGCGATGCGGATAAGCATCCGTTCGGCCATTCCTCTTTTGCGTTCTCTGTCTATTCCGTTCTTGTAGTGGAGTGCCATCATGGCTCGATGCACCATGATTCTTAGGTAGTGAATCCTCCGGCAGAGCTTGTTGTTGGGCGAACCGTCGAGGGGAAAGATGTCGATAGATACGTGTGTGTACTTCCCTTCGGCCTCGTAGCGGTTCTCCATGACCTTTGTTTGGGTGTCTTGTATGCGTGTAATGTAGTAGTGATAGTCGCTGTCGGTCTTGTAATTGACGAGTCTGAGGTGGCTGCTGAGCCTTTCCGGGGCTATTTCCAGGAAGCGTTCGTAGTCTTTCCGGGGCATGCCGAGATCGATATCATCGTCCCACGGGATGAAACCCCTGTGGCGTATGGCTCCGAGCATGGTTCCGCCGAGTGCGTAATAGGCGAGATGGTTGTCGTCGCATAGCTTGATGACTTCCTTGACGATGGCCATATCGGCTTCGTGCAGTCTTTCGATGTTTGTCATTGTCTGTGTGAATGATGATTGATGACGATTCTTCCGTAGTGCGAACAAGCCTTATTCGTAGTGCGAACAAGCCTTATTGGCCGACGAACAAGGCACTTTCGTTCTCCGAAACGGGCGGTTTTATTTCTCCACTTCTCGTTGATGGTCTTTCGCCCGCCCCGTCTTCACTTTGTAATCGTAGCTGTGCAGGCCTTCTTTTCGGAAGTCGTCGTGATACCGTTGGAGCACTTCGCGGAACACTTCGTCGTACTTTGGGATGAAGAGATCGTCGTGTGCGTCGAGGTGCACAATGATTTCGCGGGCGAGCGGAGCCGTGGCGGCGAGATCAGTCTTGCCCTGATTGAAGCTCGTTCCTTTGATGGAACCCGGGCTAACGTTCAGAATGCGGTTGCGGCTGCCGCTTCTTTCGAGTTCGACATTGACGCTTTCGATGAATATTTTCAGTGCCGCTTTTGTCGCACCATAGAGTGAAAAGAAGGGCGACGACATGAATCCGGCAATGCTAACCATGATGCCGCAGTGGAAATCGCGGCTCGAAAGCAGTCTGTCGTAGAAGTGTTTGACAACGCGTATGGCCGCGATGGTGTTCACGTGGAAGTAGGTTGAGATCATCTTCTCGTCGATATCGCCGAACAAAGCCAGCCTGCCGAAGCCGGCAGTGATCAACAATGTGTCGACATCGGTGAAGCTGTCGAAGAGCGAATAGTCCTCATTGGTCAGGTCGAACCTGTGGCATTCCATCTTTTCCGTAACGAGATCGGCATCCGGCAACTGCTTGTCGACAATGTAAATCTTCTCCGTCTCTTTTTTTTCCGCGAGTATTCGTGCCACCGACAAGCCTATGCCGTTGGCTCCTCCTACTATCAATATTCTTCTGATCATAGTTCCCTGAAGTTGATTCGTTGGGTAAAATGCTCCATTATCTCTGCCATGGCAATGCTTTCGCGCCGTCTCAGCCGTGCCGAACTGAACCTTTTGTTGACGATACAAGAGATGAACTCCTGTATTTCGTACCTTAGTCCCTCTCCGTCCCATTTGTAAAAGAACTTCTTGTTTTGGTTTTGGTCCTCGTAACGCAGCTCGTAGTAGTCGGTTTTCCACCATGGTGCGGGTACGTAGGCATAGCCTTTGGTGCCCGAAACGACAAGGTTGCCCTCGGTTTTGACGCCCAGTCCGAGTTTGAATGAGGCTACGGCGTTCCTGTATTTCATCACGCCCTTGGTGTAAACATCGACGTTATTGCGCATGCGCGAGTAGAGATTGAGGTACTCATACTCGGTGCCCAGCAGCCGGATGATGGGTAATAGCGGATAGGAACCCAGTTCGTAGAACGAGCCGCCGGCTTGTTCGGGGTCTAATTCCCGCAGCGACGGGTCGCCCCAGAGCTTCGATTCCGACGCATCAATGTCTACTACCTCCCCGATAAGTCCCGATTTGATCATCGTTATCAGATGATTGAATGCCGGACAATGCGCCGTCTTGTTGGCTTCGAGCAGTACTACGCCGTTGTTCTGGGCTATTTCGTACAGTTGGCGGGCTTGTTCGCCTTGCAATACCATCGGTGTCTCGCAGAGAACGTGCCGCTTCTGCATCAGGGCGTACCTGGCCTGCTCGTAATGCAGCAGGTGTGGTGTGGCGATATATACGGCATCGACATGCGCAACAAGCTCTTCCGTCGAGCGACAGATGTGGGGAATGTCGTTGACAGTGGCCAGTTCGCGGGCTGCCTGTGGGTCGGTGTCGCAGACACCGGTAACCTTTACCTGACTGACAAAGCCGGCTTCCTTGGGGAATCGCTTGGCAATTCGGCCGCATCCGATGATTCCTATGCGGATGCTATCGGCTTGTTGCTCGCGCAACATCGTTGAGGAGATGCCCTCGGTACGGGGCAGATAGACCACATCGCAGTATTCCCGGAGATAGTCGAAGTGTCCTTCCCAGTCGGAACCCACGGTGAATATGTCGACATCATACTTCTGTATGTCGTCAATCTTTTGTCCGACGTAATCCTCGATGATGATTTTGTCGGCCAATCCCGTCTGTCTGACGGTTTCAACGCGCTCCAGAACGTTGTTCTTTACGTTGAGTTTGCCGCGTTCCCGGTCGAAGTTGTCGTTCGTAACGCCCACGATGAGGTAGTCGCCAAGTGCTTTTGCGCGCCGAAGGAGGTTGATATGGCCTTGGTGCAACAGATCGTAGGTTCCGTAAGTGATTACTTTTTTCATGTCGGATAAGGAGGAACCGCTGTCGGAGTGTGGGTGGGTGCCGATGCGATTCTTTATTGTTTAATAACGTGTGAGGGTCGTATAAATTGCCTTTTTCTTGTTTTTCGTGTGCTTATGAGTCGTTTTTGGTCATGGAACGGTGGCGGGGTCGAGGCGGCACGCGGTTGTATTCGAGGACGCACGAGCCGTGCGTCCCTACTGTTGGGATGGAGCTTCAAGGTCGAAAGGGGGGAAGTTCAACCGTTCGGCTTCCCTGTTCAACCGTTCAGACTTCCCTGTTCAAATGTCAAAGGCTTCCTCCCAGCACCTTTTTATAAAAGGTATTGTCGAGCCGCAGCTTCTCTTCGGGCAGCTTATAGCTGAGTTTATGCAGCCCCGACTGTCGTTGCCAGTCGTCCCAAAGCGTCTCGTTGTAGGTGTCGAAGAAGTGGAGCAGCAGTAGGTGGGGTGCTTCGTTGGTGCGCGGGGGTATCGCTTT
>CAUVFB010000021.1:0-13321 GCA_963551095.1 uncultured Prevotella sp.
CCCAGCTGTCCCCGCCAGCGGCTGTAGTAGGTGCTGTAGTTGCGTGTTGTCCGGGTTCCGTCGAACTTGAATACGCCATTGCCTTCGTAGTTGAACGGGCTGTAGTAGACGGCAAAACCGTCGCCGTAGGTATGTCCCCAGTCCTTGTTGAGCATGTTGCCGACGTTGATTACATCGAAGCTGCACTCCAGGGAGTGGGTCTGCCTGCCTACCTTGAAGCGGTACTTTTGGGCAAGATGCACGTCGAAGTGATGTTCGAAGGCCAGGTTGTCGGCGTATCTCTTGAAGTACTGTCCGCGGTGGTCGCGCATATACGAGTCGCCGGCAATCCACTGCTTCATCAATTGTCGCTGCTGTTCTTCTGTCAGTGTTCCCTTGAATCCGCTTCCGATGACCTTTGTTATCAACGGATAGATGTCTTTGCTGTTGTTCACGAAGGTAGGTGCGAACTTCATGCGGTCTATCTGTGCATCGGTGGGAATCCACATGATATCGTTTCCTGTTGCACCGTCGCCGTTCAGGTCGCCGTTCATTTCAATGACGTATGGCGATCCGCTGCGTCCCTGGTAAATCAGTCCGACGGTTGTCTCCCACTGTTTTCTTGTACCATAACTGATATGGTAGTAGGCACTCGCCTGAATGCGGTGAGGAATATTGTAGGCACTGAAGCTCAGCTCGGGGTCGTTGGGGTCGCGGTAGGTTGTGTTGAACATCCAGTTGCTGCCCGCAACGGCACTCGTCGCGCTGTTTACACTCATGGAGCGCGTCCAGGTGTAGCTTGCCATCAGGTCAAGTCCGAAGTTGAAATGCTTTTCAGCTTTCAGAGACATATTGAGTGTGTAGCCCTTGCTGGTATTGTAAAGGGCGTAGACGTTGGCAAAGGGAGAGCCGGTTGTCGTGCGTTCATACATCGGACGGTTGTCCCATTCGTAGCCTGTTACCTGTCCGAAAGTCTTGCCGGTTCGGTCGTAGGAAAGGTTTTTGTAGTAGATGTCGTTCAGCGTCTTTGAGTAGATGGCCTCTGCTGTCCAGTCGATGCCCAGCGCGTGGAAGTCGAGTCCCAGGTCGGTCTTCAGCGTCTGTGCGAACTTGAAGTTGTCGTCGAACACGTCGACCTCCTGGTTGCCCACGGTGGCATTCAGTTTCCCGGCATTGGCTGTCTGTTGGTGAGGGTTCAGATAGAGTTCCAGTCCTTTCGTGTTGGTTGTCGAGTAGGTAGACATCTGAATGCCTGTCTTGGCAAAGCTGTTACTGATCCATACGTAGGGGATGCGGCCTGTGAATACTCCGATACCGCCGCGGAGAATATAGCGATGGTCGTTGAAAATGTCCCATCGGAATCCTGCACGCGGACTCCACAGCGGACTGCTCGACAGTTTATGGTCGGTGCGCACGCCCCAACCTCTTTGGGCTGCATACCGGTTGAACAGTTCGTTGGCTGCAGGTGTGTCGAAGAAGAGAGGAATCTCCATGCGCAGGCCGTAGGTGAGTTGGAGTGAGCGGTTGACGTTCCACTTGTCTTGGGCATAGAAGCCCAGCTGACCGGCCGAGAACGGTGTCTTCCAGTGCGGGTCGCCCGTTACGGCAACGTTGGCCATACCGAATCGGTACTGGCGGAAATAGCTGTAGGTGGGGTCGATGGTGCCGTGCGTGAAGTCGTCGTAGTACTTATCGAAGTGTGCTTTGTCGGCAAAGTTATAGGTTCCATAGGCATCCTGAATGAACAGGTTGGCAAACTTGTAAGCCTCGTTGTGCGTGCCGAGTGTGAACGTATGGTTACCCTTGTACCAGGTGAGGTTGTCCTCGAAGGTATAGATGTCCTGATCGAGCGAGTTCAGCATGGAGGAACGCTCATTTCCGATGTTAAGCGTGCCACCCGTAACTGCCACTTGTATCATTGGGAACGGAGAAGCAACGTTGCGCTTGTCGCGGACACGGACGTAACTCGCTCGTGCCTCGTTGCTGACTGTCGGCGAGAAGCGGCTCTGCAGCTCGGCAGTAAACGAGTGGGTTTTGCTCGTAAAGGGATAGAAATAGTGGTTGTCGTTGAGCGACGAACCGCTGCTGGTATTGTTCAGCTGCTTGGCATCGACGAGACTCCAACGGAAAGAGAACTTGTTGAAATCGTTGATGTTCCAGTCGATCTTTGCGCTCACCTTATTGCTCTTCGAATAGATGTCTGGGTTCGAGAAACCGCCATCGTAGCTAAAACCTTGCCGGGCAGCCATATCTTTCACCTTCTGCAATACCTCGTCGGCCTCGTCGCTGTTCACCCGCGAACCCAACTGGCGGTAACCGTTCTGATTGGGATATGACTTGTTGGCGTTCTCGTAGTTGACGAAGAAGAACAACCTGTCCTTGAGAATCGGGCCGCCCAGGGTAATGCCCCATTGGTATTCCTCCTGCTTTTGGTATTTAGGCGCATAGCCACGGCTGTCGGAGTAGGGATAATGGTGGCCGATGAGGTTTTGGTTGTTGCCGAATCCATACACGCTGCCGTGAAGCTGGTTCGTACCCGACTTGGTGATGGCGTTGATGGCACCGCCCGTAAATCCGCTTTGGCGGACATCAAAAGGAGCTACGTTCACCTGAATCTGCTCGATGGTTTCCATCGAAACAGGCTGCGTGCTTGCCTGTCCGCCGTTCGATCCGCTGCCGGCGAGTCCGAACACGTCGTTGTTCATCGCTCCATCGATCATAAACGAGTTGTAGCGGTTGTTGGTTCCGGCAAACGACATGGCTCCGCTGCTCGTCGTGGTGAGCTGCGGGTTGAGACGCGCAATGTCGGCAATGCCGTGGGTGATGCTCGGTATGTCGGCAATCTGTCTTGAGGTCAGGCTCTGTGCCGCTCCCGTCTTTGTGGCGTTCAGTCCTGCACTGCCCGTTACGACGACCTCTTGCAGCTGCTTGGAATCATCTTCGAGCGTACACGAGAAGTCCTCCAACTCGCCCAGGCGCAGGCTTACGCCTTCGAATACTTTCGGTTTCTGTCCGATGTAGGCAATTTCAAGCCTGTAAGGGCCGCCTACGCGCATACCCTGAATGGTGTAGCGTCCGTCGGCGTTGGTTACGGCACGGTAGATCGTTCCCGAAGGCTGGTGGGTTGCCGTTACCGTTGCGCCGACGACATCCTCACCGTGCGACGTAACCTTCCCGCTGACTCCCGATGTCGTTACCTGAGCCGTCATGGAGGCAACCGCCGCAAGGAACGTCATCATCAGAATAAATAGTCTCTTCTGCATATTGGTTTTGATTTTATGGAATAAGAATATGTGTATGTCGCTGCAAAATTAGCAAAAAATTCTTAAATGCCACTGCCGGCATCGGGAAAAGCCGGGACAGGAGAACGTGTCTCTCGGTACGGAAGTCTCACAAATGTCCCGGAATACGGCGGGGAGTATCCTGCTGGCAGGAATCTCACAAAGCGGTACAAATGCCGGCACACTTCCCTGCTGTATATAAAGTAGGGCTCAAGGTTGTCTGTACTGACGGAGCGCGCTCAGCAACTCGGCATTCTCGGTCTTGGTCCCGATGGTGATGCGGAGACAGTCGCGACAGAGGGGCATACTGGATACATTTGCTACGAGGATTCCCTTGCCGAGCAGGTAGTCGCAGACAGACTGGGCGTGGGTCATCCGGGCAAGGAGAAAGTTAGTATCGCTTGGGTAGACCTGCTCGCAGATGGGAAGCTGACGGATAGCAACGAGCATTTTGGAGCGTTCGAGTAGGAGGAGTTTCACCCAGTCGTCCACGTCGAAGCGTCTTCCGAGGATTTCCATTGCTTGTCGTTGAGTCGGCATGCTGATGTTGTGGGGCGGTCTTGCCCTTTCGAACAGATCGATGACAGCTTCCTGTGCATAGGCCATACCAAGCCTGATGCCTGCCGATGCCCATGCCTTGGAGAGGGTGTCGATGACGATGAGTTTGGGGTGATCGTGCAGCTCGCTGCGGAACGTTCCCTGTCGGGCGAAGTCGGCGTAGGCCTCATCCACGGCTACGATGCCGTCGAAGCCGGTCAGAACTTTCATTATTTCTTCGCGCTCGAGTAGGTTGCCTGTCGGATTGTTGGGCGAGCAGAGCCAAACAATCTTTGTGTGTTGGTCGCAGGCGCGGAGGAGTCGGGCAGCATCCAGTCGGTAGTCGTCGCCGAGGAGGACGGGGCGGTATTCGATGTCGTTGATCCGAGCGGCCAAACGGTATCTGTCGCAAGTCGGGTCGATGGCGACAACGTTGTCGATCCGTGGCTCGCAGAAGATGCGGAAGCAGAGGTCGATGGCCTCGTCGGAGCCGTTGCCGAGGAATATTTGGCCGGGGGCAACGCCTTTCAGTTGGGAGAGTTTCAGTCTAAGTTGCTGCCCGTTGATGTCGGGATAGCGGTTGAAGGGCTTTCCGTATGGATTCTCGTTGGCATTGAGCAGGAGTGTCCCGGGTCGGGGATGTCCGTCCGTGATGATGGAGTGGGGGGCAAGAGCGAGGATGTTGGGTCGTGTCAGTTCCTGGAGGGTTCTCATGTTGGTTTCCTTTTCTTTCTTTGTTGGAACTTGTGTGGGGTGAGGGAGGTTTACTGTCAGAGGATGTTTCTGCGCCTGAATTCGGAGCAGACGATAGCTGTCGCCGTGGCTACGTTGAGCGATTCAGCTCGTTTTCTGACCGGGGCGAACGGTGGAATAAGCAGCCGGCGATTCACCTTTGCCCGCAGTGCTGGGCTGATTCCGTTTCCCTCGTTTCCCATCACTATCAGGCCTCTGTCGGTCAGTTCTTCGGTGTAGATGCTGTTGCCGTCGAGCAGCGTTCCGTAGACGGGAAAGTTGGTAGGGAGCGTCTCCACCAGTTTTATCAGATCGGTGTAGGCGAGGCTGACGCGCGCGATACTGCCCATTGTGGCCTGTACGACTTTGGGACTCCAGCAGTCGGCTGTCTCGTGCGAGCAGTAGATGTGGCGTATACCGAACCAGTCGGCTATCCGGATGATGGTTCCCAGGTTGCCGGGATCTTGTATGCTGTCCAGTGCAATAGACAGGCTGTCTGTGGGGAAAGGTTCTGTGGGGCACGGCTGCGGGATGCGGAACAGTCCGAGTGTGCCTTGCGGGTGTTTCAGGAAAGAAGCCTTGCGGATGTCTTCCCCGTCGTCGAGTATATCTTCTGCCTCATATCCTGCCGCCAAAAGGTCGCCGACGAGCTTCGGACCTTCTGCCACGAAGAGTCTGGTGCGTTCCCGCCCTTTTCTCGTTTCCAGCGAGCGGATGAGCTTTATCTTGTTCTTGGATATCACGTCGCAAATTTACGAAAAACTCTCAAGTTCCACCTCCGGGCTTCTGACTTTTTAGTAACTTTGCCAGAAATCATATTATCAATCCATGTTTCGTGTACGCGTTTTCCGTATTTCCCATTTATTCGCGGTATCATTCCTTTTGTGGGGATTGACCGGCTGCTCGCCCGGCCGGTTTGTTCCCGCCCGCCGGTATCTGCTCGACAAGGTGGAACTGCGCAGCGACGATAAGTCTCTCGACGCATCGCAGCTCTCACAGTATGTTCGGCAGAAGGGGAACTCGCGCTGGTTCTCGCTCTTCAAGATTCCGCTCGGCACTTATTCGTTGGCGGGCAGAGACACGACACGCTGGTTGAACCGGACATTGAGGAAGATGGGCGAAGAGCCTGTGCTCTACGATACGGTTCAGGCGCTGCGGTCGTGCGAAGACTTGCGTATGGCGATGCAGAATATAGGCTATATGAATGCGCGGGCAGACTACGAGACAAAGTTCCATGGAAAGAAGGTGAGCGTAGTATATCGGCTTCATCCCGGCACACCTTTTATGATCGACAGCTTCCGGTACGACATTCAGGACTCGGCTGTAGCCCGCATTCTCGATGGGTATCTGCACCGAAACGATCGTGCAGCAGCTCCGCGTCGGTTTACCGTCCCAGCACTGGAGGAGGAACGAAAACGGATAACGAAGATACTCAACGACTCGGGATACTACCGCTTCAATAAAGATTTCATTTACTATACAGCCGATTCGGTTCGCGGTTCCGACCGCGTGGACGTTACGCTGCATCTCACGAAATATCGGGAAAGCTCCGATGTTCCTGCCGTTCCCCATCCCCGCTACCGGATTCGGAAAGTGGAAGTGCGCCCGGGAGGTTCCGACGGGCTGCATCTGCGTAGGAGCATCATCAACGACAACGTAGCACTGAAGGAAGGCGAGTGGTTCTCGGCCACCGACTTGCGGAAGACCTATAACAACTTTGCGTGTTTGGAAGCCGTGCGCTATACGAATATCAGCTTCCGTGAACTTCCGCGGATAGACAGCATCGTGGTCGGG
Source organism: uncultured Prevotella sp. (assembly GCA_963551095.1). Lineage (GTDB taxonomy): Bacteria > Bacteroidota > Bacteroidia > Bacteroidales > Bacteroidaceae > Prevotella. Next base: position 6,324 of record CAUVFB010000021.1, read on the forward strand.
AAGACTATCGGCTACAGCTGGTCTGCCGTCCGCTATATGGATGCCGACATACAGCTGTCGGACAACAAGCCCAATACGCTCTCTTTCCAACCCGAAGGCACCAATACGGCAGGTGATCTCGGGGCGGCTGCCGTGCTGTCGTATCAAAACCGCAACCTCTTCCGCGGCAGCGAACTGCTGAGCGTGGAGGTTCGCGCTGCTTTTGAGGCTATCACCCGACTGGAAGGATACGAGAATCACAACTTCGAGGAGTACAGTGTACAGGCGCGTTTGCGGTTTCCACGGTTCGTATATCCGTTCGTCTCCCACGACTTCCGCCGCCGGAGCAATGCCACTTCTGAGGTTTCCGCCAGCTGGGATCTGCAGAACCGCCCAGAGTTCCATCGTCGCGTCTTCTCGGCTGCGTGGAAGTATCATTGGGCGAAGCCGCACCGGCATACCAGCTACGACCTTGACATGCTGAACCTGAGCTACGTCTATATGCCCTGGATCAGCCCTACCTTCAAGCACGACTATCTCAACAACGTGGCTACGCGCAATGCCATTCTCCGCTACAACTACGAGGATCTGTTCATCATGAAGACCAGCTTCGGTGTGGCTTACTCCAAGGGAAACGATGCCTTGCGCATGCAGATAGAGACGGCCGGCAATCTGTTGAGCGGACTGAACGGTATCGTCCGCTTCGGGAAGAATGCGCAAGGCCGCAACGTGCTCTTCAATATAGCCTATGCTCAGTATCTGAAGTTCGACTTCGATTACACGCATCTCATACGTTTCGACACGCGGAACACGCTTACCTTGCATACCGATTTCGGTATAGCCTGGCCTTACGGCAACAGCAACGTACTGCCGTTCGAGAAGCGATACATTGCCGGCGGAGCCAATTCGGTACGCGGATGGAGTTTGCGTGAACTCGGACCGGGTCGGTTTCGGCGAAAGGATGGACGAATCGACTTTATCAACCAAACGGGCGATGTGAAGCTGGACATCAATGCCGAGTACCGCACGCATTTGTTTTGGAAGTTCAACGGAGCAGCCTATCTCGATGTCGGGAACATTTGGACACTCCGCAGCTACAGTGAACAACCAGGCGGACAGTTCGTCCTCCGCAGCGTCATCAGTCAGCTGGCCGTGTCGTATGGACTTGGTCTGCGCCTGAACTTCGATTATTTCATCCTTCGCCTCGACACTGGAATGAAAGCCGTAAACCCAGCCTACAATGATGGTACGAGAGAGCATTATCCTTTCGTTCATCCCCGGCTGAAGCGCGACTTTGCCTTCCATTTTGCTATCGGTTTGCCGTTTTAGACTCAGTTTTGAAATGAACCGAACCGTCCATTGTCAGTTATCAATGGATATAGCAGAAGACTCAGATGAAGAACGGGCAAACCAACAACTGCAGATACAACCAGCAAACCACTTATAGACAATCGGCAGGCTACTGTCGGACAGCCTACAGATAACCAGCAAACCGCCTGTAAGCGACCGGCAGACAGTCACCTGGAGCGACCTTTCCGGGAAAATCCCTCGTTCTTTTCTCTCAAAAGGGTATAGGGTTTTTGTCGAAAGGGTATAGGTTCCGCGTTCCTAATATTGCAAAACCCCGACTTGGAATGCCGGGGCTTTGAATGTTGAGTAAGAATGTTTCGCTTCTGATACAACCTCATTTAGTTCTGTCGGGAGAGGTTATAAGCTGTAATAAGGCTTCCCGTTTAGACTACTTGGCATACGATACACTGCGGGTTTCCCGTATGACGGTAATCTTCACCTGACCTGGATAGGTCATCTCGTTCTGAATCTTTTCTGCTATCTCCGTGCTGAGTTTCTCGCTCTCTGCATCATCCATCTTGTCGGCTCCGACAATGACCCGCAGTTCGCGTCCGGCCTGAATGGCATACGTCTTGGTAACACCCGGGTAACTCATGGCGATGGCTTCAAGGTCGTTGAGACGTTTGATGTAGGCCTCTACAATCTCGCGCCGTGCACCGGGGCGTGCGCCCGAGATCGCATCACATACCTGTACGATCGGAGCCAGCATCGTTGTCATCTCCACCTCGTCGTGGTGGGCTGCTATGGCGTTGCAGATATCCGGCTTCTCCTTGTATTTTTCGGCAATCTTGCTGCCATAGAGTGCGTGAGGAAGCTCCGTTTCCTCGTCGGGCACCTTTCCGATGTCGTGGAGCAAGCCTGCGCGCTTGGCTTTCTTGGGGTTCAATCCCAGCTCGCTGGCCATTACCGCACAGAGGTTGGCCGTCTCCCGGGCGTGTTGCAGCAGGTTTTGGCCGTAGGAAGAGCGGTATTTCATCTTCCCTACAATGCGGATCAGTTCCGGGTGAAGCCCGTGTATGCCCAAGTCGATGGCTGTCCGCTTGCCCGTTTCCAGTATTTCGTTGTCCAGTTGCTTCTTTACTTTCGCCACAACTTCTTCGATTCGTGCGGGGTGGATGCGTCCGTCGGCTACCAGCTGGTGCAGGGCAAGGCGGCATATCTCGCGGCGTACAGGGTCGAACGCGGAGATGACAATGGCCTCAGGAGTGTCGTCTACTACGATTTCAACACCCGTTGCGGCTTCCAAGGCGCGGATGTTGCGCCCTTCCCGGCCGATGATGCGCCCTTTTACTTCGTCGTTTTCGATGTGGAATACGCTGACAGAGTTCTCAATGGCGGTCTCGGTGGCAACTCGCTGTATTGTCTGAATGACGATTTTCTTTGCCTGTTGGTTGGCATTCAACTTAGCATCGTCGACAATCTCGTTGATGTATGAAGCTGCATCAAGCCGTGCTTTGTCTTTCAGGCTTTCTATCAGCCGGCTCTTGGCTTCTTCTGCACTGAGTCCCGACAGCTCTTCGAGCTTAGCACGCTCCATTCCCTGCATCTTCTCAAGTTCCTGTTGCTTTACCAGCAATAGTTTCTTCTCGTTGTCAATACGCTGCTGCTGATGGTCTACGTCCTGCTTCCTCCTGCTAATTTCTTCCTGACGTTGGTTCAACGACAGCTCGCGTTGTTTCAGCCGGTTCTCGTTTTGCTGTATTCTCTGCGTGCGTAGCTGCACTTCCTTTTCGAGATCAGACTTCTTGTTGAGGAATTTCTCTTTCACCTCGAGGAGCTTTTTCTCCTTGATTACCTCTGCATCTTTCTTCGCCTGTTCTAAAATCTCGTTATATTTGCCCTTTACAACGTAGCGGAAGAAAGCGTAACCACTCGCGCATCCGGCTGCAATGCATAAGACGGCTATTACTATTGTTCCAATGATAGTCATTTAATTCTTGTTTGTTTATGTGTATGTATTATTTCTTTAGTGCCTCTTCGATTTCCGAAGTAAGCTGGATGATGAGTTCGGTGAACGGTTGTGTGTCGTTGCGCGCCTCTTCTTTCTCATATCGAAGAGCTATATCAAGCATTGCCATGTACAATATATCTTTCTCACTTTTCTTGCCCTTGAAGTAGTTGGAATAGGTGTTTACGATATCAGTGATGAGCTTTGAGGCCGAGCGATAGTATGCCTCGTCTTCACGTGGCACGTTTACCGATAGTTGGGTGTCGTAGACATGCAGATTGATATGTAGTTTGTCGTCTGCCATTTATGCGGGTTATTTATCGCTGAGCAGGGTGATGCACTTGTTAATATCTCGGATGAGCTTGGCTATGCGTTTTTGTACGTTCTCCATATCACCATCGGTAATCTCCAGCATCTTTACCATCTTGAGAGTTTTGAAGTCCTCATGAGCCTGGATAAGTTGTGCTTGAAGACGTTTTATTTCCTGGTTGCGTTGCTCTACGAGGATATGCAGTTCGTCGTTTTCAGTCTTGACTTCCTGATACAGGAGTATCATTTGTCTGACGCGAGTAGCAAACGTATTCAGAGTCTTCTCCTTCCTATCCATATACTTATGGTAATTTAGCCGCAAAATTACATTAATCTGTCCTTTCCTCAAAATTATCGACCGACTATTTGGCCTCTTTCTCCGTTTGTATATATCAGTCTTTTCCTTTTATATCGGATGTTATACTTTCTTGTTGTCGCTCTGTTTGGGTTCTTTTTTGGCCAAGAGAATAGTCTGAAAGACGAAGTCGGTAGTCCATTTACGCGAGAATCCCAGCCGCTGGTTGAGTTGTCGGACAGACATTACGGACTTGATGACACTAGCATCGTTGAACGAATTCTTGTTGAAGATATCATTGACAGTCTTCTCTGTCATTGTGTAGATGGCTTTCTTGAATATTCCCGGTACGCGCAATTTGAACTTCATAAGATTTCCAATCAGCATCATCATATCTTGAGTAAATCCTTGGAATTGGTAGAGATAGGGTTGTATATCCTGCATCTTCTTGCAATTCTTCTTGATGCTTGCATCTATTTCGTCGAAAAAGTTATCTTTCAGTCCGTAAATATTTCTCATGGTTTTCCGTAGACTGGTTTTCTCACCGATTCCCAGTTTGTTATTGACGGTTGGAACGTGGAAAGTCTGTTTGTAGGTGCGCAGGTCTGGCAACATGCCAAGGTTGGTAATACCGAGTCGGGCAGCCAATGCGGCTTGGAAATAAACCCTTATGAGCGTCATGTAGTCATTCATGCCGCCTGTCTTTTCCTTGTTTCCTGCCTTTTTGAATATTTTTGCTAAAATGTTCATTTTGTCTGTCTGTTTAATAATGAATGATATATATTCTAATTGTTTTGTCTTATTTTGGCGATTGCAAAATTAATAAAATAAAAGAATGAATGGTGTATCATTTGTATTTTTTTCTTTCTCTTTATGTTATCTCAATTAATTTGTTTACCTTTGCCCACACTATTAGATAACTCAGAAAATGCATAGACGCAACGGAAACGCAATTATGCACGGGCTGGTTGTATTTTTTGACTTTGTCATATTGAATACTGTCCTGCTTCTTTCAGTCTTTGTTTTTAAGGATTGGATACCTGATTTTATAGAGGAGGACAAAAGATTGTTCTTCTTTGTGGGCAATAGTGCAATGGTAATCGCACAGTATTTTTTCTCGACAGTGATTCTTCGACGTTACCTTAACATCGGTAATGTTGTTAAGCAAACATCTTGTCTGATAGCCACACAGATGGGAATGACTTTCGTTTTTATTCGTGTCTTTCGCAGTACGAGCGGTCTCTTCCGTATGGCAGTTATCATCTTTTGTGTCTTGCTGATGGTTATGCTGGTCAGCCGTATGTTGGAACTGTTTATACTGAGGAGGTATCGTGAGCGTGGAGGAAATACCCGGTCGGTTATCTTCGTAGGGAACGACCCAGCACTATTGTCGGTTTATGAAGAATTGTCGGACGATCCGGCTACGGGATATAAGGTGTGGGGGTATTATTCCGACTATGAATTGGACGGAGTGCCTAAGAAACTTGCACATTTGGGAACCTTTGCCGACTTGAAAACGTTGATGTTAAAATTAGACAACGAAGAGCATGCTGAAAATGAAAAGATCGCCGAAGAGATATTTTGCTGTATGTCGCACAGCCAGTCGGACACGATAGTGGAAATAATGAAGTTCTGCGACAGGCATGTTATCCACTTTTATTATGTCCCACGAATGTTTGGGAATTATCGACTGCATTTGATAACTGAACGGGTAGGCTCACTTGATCTCTTTACCAATTACACTGAACCATTGCAGGAAGCCTCTAATCGATTTGTGAAACGACTGTTTGATATAGTTGTGAGTGGTTTGTCTCTTCTTTGCATACTTCCGTTCGTTCCTGTCATTACATTGATTATAAAGATTCAGAGTCCGGGTCCCATCTTCTTCAGGCAGAGACGGACAGGTATGAACGGTGAAACGTTCTATTGTCTGAAGTTTCGTAGTATGCACATCAATAAGGATGCGGATGTGATACAGGCCACCCAAAGCGACCCGCGCAAGTTCCCGTTCGGTGAACTGATGCGGAAAACCAATATAGATGAGTTTCCTCAGTTCTTGAATGTATTGAAAGGAAATATGAGTATAGTCGGGCCACGTCCTCATATGTTGCACCATACTGATGTTTATTCAGAACTTATAGGAAAATATATGGTGCGGCATTTCTCGAAGCCGGGAATTACCGGATGGGCGCAGGTAACTGGATTTCGTGGAGAGACCAAGGATCTGTGGCAGATGGAGGGACGTATACGCCGCGATATATGGTATATAGAGAACTGGAGTTTTTGGCTTGACATCAAGATTATTTTGATGACGGTTATCAGTATTGTCCGTCCCGATGGGCATGCGTATTGATATTGATGAATTAAAAATATAGATATAATATATGAAAGGTATTGTTCTTGCTGGAGGATCAGGCACACGCCTTTATCCGATTACGAAAGGTGTCAGCAAACAGCTGATTCCTATTTTCGACAAACCCATGATTTATTATCCAATCTCTGCTCTTATGTTGGCAGGGATACGGGATATTCTCATCATTTCTACTCCTTATGACCTGCCGGGATTTCGCAGGCTTCTTGGCAATGGGCATGAATTAGGAGTCACTTTCGAGTACGCCGAGCAGCCTTCACCTGATGGACTGGCTCAGGCTTTCATAATTGGTGAACAGTTTATCGGAGCAGACAGCGTATGTTTGGTGTTAGGAGATAACATCTTCTATGGCGCGGGTTTCAGTTCACTGCTGAAAGCAAGTGTAAGAATGGTAGAGAAGGAAGGCAAAGCTACTGTATTTGGCTATTATGTCAATGACCCCGAACGCTATGGGGTTGCTGAATTTGATGTGGAAGGGAACTGTCTGAGTATAGAAGAAAAGCCGGAACATCCGAAGAGTAACTATGCTGTTGTGGGATTATACTTCTACCCGAACAGTGTGGTAGACGTTGCGAAGAACATTAAGCCGTCGGCACGTGGTGAACTGGAGATAACGACAGTCAATCAAGTATATCTTGAGCAGCACAGCCTGATGGTTCAGACACTCCAAAGAGGCTTTGCCTGGTTAGATACGGGTACCCATGACAGTTTGTCAGAAGCAAGTACATTTATTGAATGTATAGAGA
>CAUVFB010000022.1:0-13238 GCA_963551095.1 uncultured Prevotella sp.
CGACCTTTCTTATAGGTTGCGTGACCACATATATGCCGATTTCAACTATATGCACGTCAATGATCTTGGGGCAATGGACTTGGCCGGAGGTTATCCCGGCAACTTGCACGAAGAGATAAACAACTACTCTGTCATTGCGGGCGTTGTAGCACGCACCTTTGATTTCGATATTATTCATGCTCACGACTGGCTCACCTATCCCGCAGGCATCCATGCCAAGCGCATATCGGGGAAGCCTTTGTGCATCCATGTACACGCTACCGACTTTGATCGCTCGCGCGGTCATGTCAATCCGACGGTCTTTTCGATCGAGAAAGACGGTATGGACAATGCCGACTGCATTATGTGCGTCTCGGAACTGACGCGCCAAACGGTTATCAACCAGTATCATCAAGACCCACGGAAAGTCTTCACAGTCCACAATGCCGTCTATCCTCTGAAGGAAGAAGCGGCTGCCCTGCCACGTCCCGACCATAGAGATAAGGAGAAAATCGTTACGTTTCTCGGACGGTTGACCATGCAGAAAGGTCCTGAATACTTTGTAGAAGCAGCCAATATGGTGCTCCATCGCACACGCAATGTGCGTTTCTGCATGGCCGGCTCGGGCGATATGATGGAACAGATGATAAGGTTGGTAGCCGAACGGGGCATTGCCGACCGTTTCCACTTCCCCGGATTTATGCGCGGAAACGAGGTGTACGAATGTCTGAAACGGTCGGATGTGTACGTCATGCCATCTGTCAGCGAGCCTTTCGGCATCTCGCCTTTGGAGGCGATGCAGTGCGGAACGCCCTCAATTATATCCAAACAGAGTGGTTGTGCCGAGATTCTCACCAACTGTATCAAGGTAGATTACTGGGACATCCACGCTATGGCAGATGCCATCTACTCTATCTGCCACAACTATAGTCTCTTCAATTACCTCTCAGAGGAGGGGAAGCGAGAGGTCGGCCAAATAACATGGGAGAAGGTAGGAGCGTGGATTCGCAAACTATATATGCATACCCTTGGGTGGAAATAGTCTCCTCACAAACATAAAACAAACCAAACTCAATGACAATGAAAACAATTTGCTTATATTTCGAGATACATCAGGTGATTCATCTGCGCCGCTATCGCTTCTTCGATATTGGCACCGACCATTATTATTACGACGACTACGAGAACGAACGCAGCATTACCGAGATTGCCGAACACAGCTATCTGCCGGCTCTTGATGCCCTCTTGCAGATGATACACGAGAACGGAAAGTTCTTCAAAGTGGCTTTTTCCATCTCGGGTGTAGGACTGGAGAGTCTCGAAACCTATGCACAGTCGGTGCTCGACAAGCTCCAGGAACTTGCAGCAACGGGATGTGTGGAGTTTTTGGCAGAACCTTACTCGCACGGACTCTCCTCACTCGCCAACGAAGAGTGCTTCCGCGCAGAGGTGAAACGGCAGAGTCAGAAGATTAAGGAATACTTCGGACAAACGCCGAAGGTGCTCCGCAACTCTTCGTTGATATACAGCGATGAAATCGGACACCTGGCTTCTGAGATGGGATTCAAAGGAATGCTGACCGAAGGAGCCAAGCATGTGCTCGGATGGAAGAGTCCTCACTATGTCTATCACTGTGTGCAGGCACCCAAACTCAAGCTCCTGCTGCGCGATATAAAGCTGAGCGACGATGTATCCCTGCGGTTCAACAACTCTGAATGGGACGGTTATCCGCTCTTTGCAGACAACTATCTCAACGAGATAGCGGCTCTGCCGGAAGAGGAACAAATGATAGGCATCTTTATGAACCTCTCTGCTCTCGGTATGGAGCAGCCGCTGTCGAGCAATATTCTTGAGTTTATCAAGGCTCTGCCGGCCTGTGCCAAGCAGCGCGGTATTACTTTCTCTACGCCGAGCGAGGTCTGTATGAAGATGAAGAGCGTAGGACAGCTCGACGTTCCCGATACTTTGAGCTGGATGGACGAGGAGCGCGACATCAGCACATGGCTCGGTAATTCGATGCAGCGGGAGGCTTTCGACAAGCTCTACAGCGTTGCCGACCGCGTGCGCATTGCCAATGACCCGCGTCTGAACCAAGACTGGGATTACTTGCAGGCCAGCAACAACTTCCACTTTATGTCTACGAAATCCACGCACGTAGGTCTTGACCGCGGAATCTACAACAGTCCGTTCGATGCTTTCACCAACTACATGAACATTTTGGGTGATTTCATCAACCGGGTCAACTCCCTTTATCCCGACGAAGTAGACAATGACGAGCTGAACAGTCTGTTGACGACTATCCGCAACCAAGGCGATGAAATCGAAATCAAGGACAAGGAGATAGAACGTTTGCAGGCCAAGGTTGAGAAGATGGATGCGGAGCTGCAGAAAGCCCGTGAGAAAGCCGGCCGGAAAACCGCAGCGAGAAAGACAACGCCCAAGAAACCGGCTGCCGGGAAAGCCGCCGCAAAGACCGAAACGACTGTCAAGAAGTAATCCGCGCTCTCTGATCTCATATCTCCTACATGCAGAAAGCCCATCAGTACAATGACTGATGGGCTTTCTGTTAGGACTGAGTAGGCGGCTGATTATCTGTTGACGAACTTCTTACCGTTCCGGACAACCACACCCTTATAGTCCTTGCTGACACGCTGGCCGGCGAGATTGTAGATCGGAGCATCCTCGTTGTCGGCAGCTGCAGCTACGTTTTCAATTCCCGTGGGATCGTCTTTCAGCGTGATCGTAGCCGACTTCACACGCACCTGGTGCTTGCTTGTCTTGAAAGCCACGCTTGCTGCGTCGCCTTGCCAAGTGGCATTCACCTTGTTTTCCGAAATCGTCAGTCCCTCGAGAGCGTCGAAACCATCGGCGAGATATGCGTTGTCGCCATAGGTATCGCATTCCATTTCAATCTTCAGCATGTTGCCAACGGAAGACGAAACAGTAAGGGTGGAACCTTTGTAGATGCGGTATGCGTACTTGTTGTCCATCACGCCCTTGTCGATGGCAAGCGTAATGCCGTCCTTGGTTACCGATACGTTCTCCTTGAGGCCCTTTGCCCCCTGCAGCTCTGCGGCACTGATGGTAACCGTCTTTGACTGTGCGAAGGTGAAGGTACTGACTGTTGCGAGTGCTGCAACGAATGCATAACGTAAAATTCTGTTCATAATGTGAATCTATTAATTAGTTGATGAGTGATTTACGTCTGCAAAATTACTGCTTTTATTCGGCTTCCCCAATCTTTCCGGTTGTTTATTTGCCGCTTGTCCGCACGGCTTTCGCGAGGCTGCCGGTCGGCACATTTCTTCCTTTTTGTCGGGTGTGTTCGCTTTTTCTCCTATGTTCAGAGCCATTTTCCCTTGGCATAACGTCGTTTCTGCCCTGGTCCCGCATCATTTAGGCCCGCATATAAACGAATTCCCAACACGTTGGAAAATATTTCTCAACGTGTTGGGAAATTTGTACCAATCTATTGGTACGGAATTTCCAACATGATGGAAATTCAATTAGATGCGCATATAAATGTGCTTACATGCGGGACGAAATACAACGCGATACGCATCCGAAGATGAATACACACGCAGGGAACAGTCTCCACATGCTGGAGAAAGGTATGTGCGTCAGGGATGGCGGTGGAAGCAAATGCTGGGGAACTCTTGCCGGGCTGATGTATTTTTTATACTTTTGCGGTGGGAATGGAGCTTCCTATTCCCGACGTTCCGAGCTTACGGCTCTTATATAAAACATCAGATGAAGAAGTTTGTAAAAGACCTTACGGTAGTTTCCCTGGAACAGCTCAACGAGAAGCATGTTCTGCTGAAGCTGACCGACGACGCTCCTCTGCCGCCCATGCGGCCGGGGCAGTTTGTTGAAGTGCGCGTAGACAAGTCGCCATCGACATTCCTTCGCCGTCCCATTTCCATCAACTATGTCGACAGACAGCGCAACGAGTTGTGGCTTCTGATAGCTGTCGTTGGCGAGGGGACACGCGCTTTGGCAGGCTTGCATATCGGCGACAGACTGAACTGTGTGCTCCCTTTGGGCAACGGTTTCTCCCTGCCTGCCGACGCGGGACAGCGCATTCTGCTTGTCGGAGGAGGTGTCGGGGTAGCTCCGCTGCTTTACTTCGGTGCGCAGATCAGCGAAAGCGGTTCTGAACCCATCTTCCTCCTGGGCGCACGGACGGCAGACGACCTCTTGGAGCTGGATGCTTTCAGTGCGTTGGGCACTGTCCATATCACTACCGAAGACGGGTCGGCGGGCGAGAAAGGTTTTGTTACCCATCACTCCGTCTTGCAGCGGGAGCGTTTCGACCGGATATCCACCTGCGGGCCGAAGCCGATGATGGTTGCCGTAGCTGCGTTTGCGCAGAAAGCAGGCATCCGTTGCGAGGCTTCTCTGGAGAATAGGATGGCTTGCGGAGTCGGAGCTTGTCTCTGCTGTGTCGAGAAAACGACAGCGGGCAATCTGTGTGTATGCAAGGAGGGACCGGTCTTCGATATCGGCCGGCTGCTTTGGCTGTCATCCGAGAACCGATGATGGACATGTAAATGAGATAAGGAAACAATGATTCTGTTCGTAAAACAAACGACTTTAATATGGCAGAGCTGAATACAAGGATTAAAGACCTGCAGATGAAGAACCCGGTAATGACGGCCAGTGGTACGTTCGGCTACGGTCTGGAGTTTGCCGACTTCGTTCCGTTGAGCGAGATCGGCGGTATCATCGTGAAAGGTACGACACTGAAGCCCCGCGAGGGCAACGACTATCCGCGGATGGCCGAGACGGCGCAGGGCATGCTGAACTGTGTGGGGTTGCAGAACAAAGGCGTCGACTATTTCGTCAATCATATCTATCCCGAGATAAAGAACATCGGTACCCACGTGATTGTCAACGTGAGCGGCGATTCCCCCGAGTCGTATGCCGAGACGGCTGAGCGACTGGATGCGCTGGACGGCATCCCGGCCATAGAGGTGAACATCTCTTGCCCCAACGTGAAAGAGGGCGGAATGGCGTTTGGTGTTACGTGCAGCGGTGCAGCAAGCGTCGTGAGAGCAGTCCGGCAGCATTACCATAAGACCATGATCGTGAAACTCTCGCCGAACGTTACCGACATTGCCGGCATTGCCCGTGCCTGCGAAGATGAAGGAGCCGATTCCGTTTCGCTCATCAATACGCTCATGGGCATGGCCATCGACATAGAGCGTCGCTGTCCTATACTGAGCATTCGTACCGGCGGATTGAGCGGGCCGGCCGTAAAGCCTGTCGCGTTGAGGATGGTCTGCGATGTGGCGCGGGCGGTCAGGATTCCGGTTATCGGGCTGGGTGGTATCGCAACAGCCGAGGATGCCATTGAGTTCCTGATGGCCGGAGCCACAGCCATACAGATTGGGACGGCAAACTTCATTGACCCGCAAGTAACGATAAAGGTGCGCGACGGTATCAACGACTGGCTCGACAGACATGGATGCCGGTCGGTCAGCGAGATTATCGGCTGTGTGTAGAGTCGGATTTGTGCATGGAAAGCACATCATCAACTTCCAAACTCCAAACTCCAAACTTCAAAGCACAAACCTCAAACTTCAAAGCGTGCCTGTCCGACAGCTGTTTACTGGCAGTTATTGATACGGTCTATCGGCTTATAGGAATTATCATTTGTCTGCCGGCAGAAGGCGATGTAACTTTGCAACGTCAAAGGACAAATGAATGAACAAATAAAAACAGAAAGAAAATGGAAACAATCATCAACGCACACGCACCGGAGTTTACCGTTCAGGCGTTCCAGGACGGACAGTTCAAGACCGTATCCAGTAAGGATATTGAAGGCAAATGGGCTTTGTTCTTCTTCTATCCGGCCGACTTCACTTTCGTATGCCCTACCGAATTGGAGGACTTGGCCGACCATTACGAAGAGCTGAAGGCCATGGGCGTCGAGGTTTTCTCGGTAAGCACCGACACACACTTCGTACATAAGGCATGGCACGATGCATCAGAAACCATCAGGAAGATTCGCTACACGATGCTGGCAGATCCCACAGGTGCGCTCAGCCGCGGCTTTGGGGTGTATAAGGAAGATGAGGGCGTAGCCTACCGCGGCACTTTCCTCGTCAATCCTGATGGACTCATCAAGGTGGCAGAGATACAGGACAACAACATTGGACGCAACGCCGAGGAACTGGTGCGCAAGATAGAAGCAGCCCAGTACGTTGCTTCGGCCGACGGTGAGGTTTGTCCGGCCAAATGGAAGAAAGGTGGAAAGACCCTCAAACCCGGTATCGATTTGGTGGGTAAGCTGTAAGAGCAACTTCCGGAGCCTCAGTTAAGGCAGTTGGCTTCAACTGCGATTCTCAATAGGTAAATGTATATTCACAGTCCGGCAGGTCAGCATTGTTTGGCCTGCCGGACTCTTGTTCCAAAGAACTTATAAGGCAGAAAAACTCCACCCGAAAGCGGAAAGGAATGCGCTTGACGGGTGGAGTCGCTCAGAAAAGGAGTGGGGAAAATGAGGAAGAAAGGGAGATGTTATCAGTTGTTGACCGTACCGCCTACAATATCAAGAAGCTCCGTTGTGATGGCTGCCTGACGGGATTTGTTGTATTGCAGATTTAGGCTGCGCAACAAATCGTCGGCATTGTCGGTGGCTGTTTGCATGGCTACCATACGTGCTGCATGCTCGGAAGCATTGCTGTCTAAGAGAGCAGTATATACCATCAGGTGCAGCTGTTTGGGAATCAGTGAGGTCAAGACGGTTTTCAAATCCGGCTCAACGATAAAGTTGTCGTTCAGCGGGACAACCTGCTCCTTGGCTTTGGCAGTTGCCGTTTTCCCATGCTCTTTCAGATATTGCTGTGCTTTCTGTGTGGCAATGTTGGAGGAAAGATCACGCTCTTTGTCCGATTGCAGTTCGGTTTCCAAGTCGATGGGCAGGAAAGTCTTTCGTGTGAGAATCTGACTGCCGGCACTTTTGAAGTGATGATATATCAGCTCCACCTTGTCAATCTCTCCCGAAAGCCATTTCTGTTCAACCTCATGGGCTATCAGCCTGCACGTTTCCGAATTGGGCTTGTCAGCTAAATCGGGATAATGTCCCATACGCTTCAGTCCCATCTTCTCTACTTTCTCAGCTACTTTTCTGCCGATGGGATACACTATGATATCGTTCTTGGTCAATCCCTGAGCATAGTAGTTTTCGAGAGTGTTCTGCAGCTGCTTGATAATGTTGGCGTTAAAACCACCACACAAGGAACTGTTTGACGAGAATACAAGCAACGCGACTTTCTTGACGGGGCGAGTTTCGCCGTATGGAGTATTCGTGTCGGGAGTCGAAACCAAAAAAGTCTTCAAGATATGTTCCAGCATGTGTTCATATGGAAGCATATTCTCAATAGCTACCTGTGCATGATGGAGTTTGCTCGATGCCACCATCTTCATAGCACTGGTAATCTTGCGTGTGCTGTTGACGCTGGCTATCCGATTTTTTATTTCCTTTAGAGATGGCATGGCTGGCGAGATTATTTGAATTGACCGGATGTATTGCTCATCACTTCTTCTATTACCTTTACATCGTCGTCAAGGAGTTTTCCTGCGGCGAGGTTGGCAATGATGTCCGAATGATTTGAGCGCATACTTTCGAGGAACTGGCTTTGGCACTCGCGGATGCTGTCTACAGGAACGGCTGACATCAGTCCGTGCACTCCACAGTAAAGAATCGCAATCTGTTCGCCTACGGGCATTGGAGTATACTGTGGCTGGATGAGGAGTTGATTGTTCTTGCGTCCGCGGTCAAGGGTCATAGCTGTTACCTTATCCATATCAGATGAAAACTTGGAGAAAGCTTCCAACTCACGATATTGAGCCATGTCTATCTTCAGTGTACCGGCTACTTTCTTCATACTCTTTACTTGTGCAGAACCACCCACACGAGATACTGAGATGCCTACGTTGATAGCCGGACGGAAACCTTGGTTGAACAAGTCGGTCTCCAAATAGATCTGCCCATCTGTAATGGAGATTACGTTAGTGGGGATGTATGCGGAAACGTCGCCGGCCTGTGTCTCGATGATAGGAAGTGCAGTTAGTGAACCACCGCCACGTACCTTTCCTTTCATACATTCAGGCAGGTCGTTCATCTGTTCTGCAATTTCTTGCTGATCATTGATACGTGCTGCACGTTCCAGCAAGCGGGAGTGAAGATAAAAAACGTCTCCAGGATATGCTTCACGACCTGATGGACGACGCAGAATCAAGGAAACTTCACGGTAGGCAACAGCCTGCTTTGAAAGGTCATCATAGACAACAAGAGCCGACATACCGCGGTCGCGGAAATACTCGCCGATGGCTGCGCCTGCAAAAGGAGCATAGTACTGCATGGCGGCTGGGGATGCTGCGGTCGCACTGACGATAATGGTGTAGGGGAGGGCACCATGGTCTTTCAGTGTCTGTACAAGATTGGCAACGGTAGATGCTTTCTGTCCGATAGCCACATAGATACAATAGACGGGCTTACCCTGCTCGTAAAAACTCTTTTGGTTGATGATGGTGTCTACGGCGATGGCAGTTTTACCCGTTTGGCGGTCGCCGATAATTAATTCGCGTTGGCCTCGTCCGATAGGAATCATTGAGTCGACAGCTTTCAGACCCGTCTGCAATGGTTCCTTTACTGGCTGTCGATAGATAACACCCGGTGCCTTGCGGTCGAGCGGCATTTCGAAAGCATCTGTCAAATCTATGTCGCCCTTGCCGTCAATAGCCTCTCCCAAAGGGTTAACGACACGTCCTAAGAAGTTGTCGTTAACTCGGATAGAAGCAATACGGTGGGTACGCTTTACGCTCTGTCCCTCCTTGATACCTGCTGTAGAGCCAAGAAGAATGCAGCCAACGTTATCTTCTTCCAAGTTCATGACAATGGCCATTGTGCCATTCTCAAACTCTAGAAGTTCATTAGCCTCTGCATTGCGAAGTCCATAAATACGGGCTACACCATCACTGATGGTCAGTACGGTTCCCACCTCGTCAAACTTCTCTTCCGAGTTGATGTCTTTGAGTTCTCGAAGTAGGACTTCAGACACTTCACTTGGTTTTATTCTTTCAGACATGTATTACTCTTTTTTATTTCGTTAATTGTGTGAGGATGGCATTCAATTTGGATTTGACACTGACATCCATCTTGTAGGTGTCATATTCAAGAATGAATCCTCCAATGATCTCTGAGTTAACTTTCGTATTAAACTCTACGGTTCCTTGGCTTCTGGCCTGAACTACAGCTCTCATCCTGTCGTGTATTTGTGCAGAGACAGGGACGGCGGTAGTCAATGTGCCTCGGATGATGTTCTTCTGCTTACGGTAAAGCGTAAGATAGGAGGTTGCCATAAGTTGTAAAGCATTCTCTCTGCCCCCCTGAAGCACGAGTTCGAGAAATCTTTTGGTAAGTTCTGTTGAACTTTGGCCGCAAGCTGTTGCTAGAAATGCGGCCTTTCTGTTCCTCGGCATCATTGGATTCGTAATGACAGAACGCAAATCTGACACCTCTATATAGCTGTCTGCAAGTGTCTGCATATCTCTATACACTTGTTCTTCTATCTTCTGCTCCATTGCACTCTTTAGTAGTGCCCGGGCATAGCGAACAGATATTACACCTAAATCCATAAGTTTATTATTTTTGTTCGCTTTGCTTGGCAGAAGTAACTTCGTCCAGCAATCTGCCAATAAGCTCTGTCTGCGCTTCTTCACTTGAAAGATTCTGTCGTAAGATCTTCTCTGCGATCTGTACAGACAGCTCTGTTACCTGTGTGCGGATATCGCGTATGGCAGCTTGCTTTTCACTTTCAATCTCTATCTTTGCGTCGGCAAGGATACGTGCGCCCTCTTCATGTGCCTGCTCCTGCGCTTTCTCGACAATTGCAGTACGGGTTTCAGAAGCCTCTTTCAATATAGTTGCCTGCTTTTCGCGGGCTGTCCGAAGCAGAGTTTCGCCTTCCTTTTCGATATTGGCAAGCTTCTCACTGGCTTCACTAGCTTTCTGAAGACTATTGTCTATGTACGCTTTACGGTCGTTTACCATCTTGATGATAGAGGGAAATCCAAATTTCCATAATATCAAGAAGACGATAATGAAGACTAACGCCATCCAAAACAGCAAGCCGCTATCCGGCAATAATAATGACATAAGCTGCTAAATTACTTTTCTTTGTTTAATAGATATTCATTCACTCCGCCTTGTGTATTCCGTTTAGAATACACAAAGAAGAGCGATGATGGCAGCAAAGAAAGCAACACCCTCCACGAGAGCGGCAGCAATAATCATTGAAGAGCGGAGGTCGCCTATCTTTTCCGGCTGGCGTGCCATTGCATCCATAGCCTGACCACCGATACGACCAATACCGAGACCTGCGCCAATGGCTGCGATACCTGCACCGAAAGCGGCGCCTAACTTTGCAATTTCAGTTGCTAATAACAATGATGTCAACATAGTTTTAACTTTTAATTATTGATAATTTTATGATAGTTCGATTTTTATTGTCTTGTGATTATGCTTCACTGTGTTCGTGTACATGAGCAAGTGAGATGAAAACGGCACTCAACATAGTAAATACCAACGCCTGAATGAAACTTACCAGTACTTCGAGAAGCATCATAAAGATGCTCATCCCGACACTTACAGCCGTCATGGTTGATGCTAACACGACTCCCATTGTAGCCATGATGAAGATGATACAGGTCAGTGCCAATGCAATGGCGTGTCCTGCCATCATGTTGGCAAAGAGACGAACCATCAAGGCAAATGGCTTTGTAAAGATGCCGAATAACTCAATGATAGGCATCAAGGGTACCGGAATCTTTAACCAAGTGGGAACATCAGGCCAAAATATATCCTTCCAATAATGTTTTGTACCTGTAAAATTGGTTACGAGGAAAGTGCATACAGCAAGGAAGAACGTACAAGTAATGTTACCTGTAAGATTGCCGCCTCCAGGAGGAAAAGGCAGGATGCCCATAATATTCGCTATGAAAATGAAGAAGAAGCATGTCAGTAAGTACGGAGCGTATTTGTTTGCCTCTTCACCTAATGTTGGCTTGATGATATCGTCGTAGATGTACATGACAAACATATGCATAAGCCCTGTAAATCCTTTCGGCGCAGGGTCGTCTATCTTATGTTTCCTGCACCAGCGAGCCGGAATCAAAATACAAAGTAGCAGGATGATGGCATCTATGAACAATACACATACTGTCTTTGTTATAGATAAATCAAGCGGTCTTACTTCTTTGCCGTTTGGCGAAAGCTCAACAATACGCCGTTCATAGTTGCCAGTGGTAGCAATAAACAGAGTTGGCGATTTTTTGCATGGTCGATAACCCTTGTGTGTGCCAGTTTCCAGCGGCTCTTCTTCAAAGTCAGATGCCCAGCCTGCATACCAGCCTGTTGAGGTCTTGACGATGACAGGTAAA
The DNA here is from genome assembly GCA_963551095.1 of uncultured Prevotella sp. Classification (GTDB taxonomy): domain Bacteria; phylum Bacteroidota; class Bacteroidia; order Bacteroidales; family Bacteroidaceae; genus Prevotella. The sequence goes on from CAUVFB010000022.1 coordinate 11,428, forward strand.
TCTATGATGATGGGTGTATCGCCAATGTTGGTAATATGCCACTCATAAGAATCCTTTATGTGTCCCCACAGGATATTTTGCAAGTTAACACCACCACCTTTCTCACTGGCAAGAGCCGAGTTGGGTAATATCAATAGTGCAAGAAGCAGACTGTAGAACAGTTGTCTGAAATATTTCATTATCTATTCTTTATATTTCTGTTTTTCTCAATATGCGAGAAGTAGAATGCATCAAAAAAGAGCATTGCGATATAGTACACTATAAACACTACTGTAAAACTGAGAATGGTATCCCTTTTCTTTGTAGCTAATCCATATAGAAGTATAAGACAGAATGCCAAGACCATGCGAATGTCTGGTGATCCTATGTAGAACTTGGCCAAAACGTTAGGCGAATGACGTGCTATATACTTCAAGGATATACCATATAGGTAGCTTATCAGCAAAGTATAGACAGAACATATAGCCAAAATATTGATAAAAGCCATACGTACAACTGCCTGAGTTATCAGCAATCCCAGCAGCGTAATCCCGGCATTTACCCAAAGCGAGAGCTTGGTGTATTGGCGAAACATCTTATCTATATTGTCTATATTGTTCATATAGTCTTATCTGTAATGCTGTTTGAGGTTCAGAGTTCAACGCAGAGACTGACCTCATTCTTCTTCACCTCCACGAAACCACTATGGATTAGAAAAGATTTCTTCTCATCTTTGACACCGTACTCAACCTTTCCGGCCAACAAAGTAGAGATAATGGCTGCATGATTGGGGAGTATTTCGAAACATCCCTGCTCTCCCGGTACGAGTATGCTGTCTACTTCTCCTGTAAACATTACCTTTTCAGGTGATACTATTTTCAGAGTAAGCATTGATTTATTGATTTGTTTGATTCTGACTTTATCCCTTTGCAGCCTCAAGCAACTTCTCAGCCTTCTCCTTTACGTCCTCGATTGTACCGACATTCAAGAAAGCCTGTTCCGGTAAGTCGTCGACTTCACCATTCAAGATAGCGTTGAAGCCCTTGATAGTCTCTTCAATTGGAACCATTACACCCTTGACTCCCGTGAACTGTTCTGCCACGGTGAAAGGCTGAGAAAGGAATCGCTGTACTCGGCGTGCACGGTTTACGACTAATTTATCTTCATCGGAAAGCTCGTCCATACCGAGAATAGCGATGATATCCTGCAATTCGTTGTAGTGTTGCAGCAACTGTTTGACGCGCTGTGCACAGTCATAATGTTCCTTGCCTACAATGAGTGGGTCAAGAATACGAGACGTACTGCCTAAAGGATCAACGGCCGGATAGATGCCCAACTCGGTAATCTTACGGCTCAATTCGGTCGTAGCATCCAAGTGAGTAAAGGTAGTTGCCGGAGCGGGGTCGGTTAAGTCGTCGGCCGGAACGTACACCGCCTGTACGGAAGTAATGGATCCTTTCTTTGTAGAAGTGATTCGTTCCTGCATCGCACCCATCTCACTTGCCAGTGTAGGCTGGTAGCCTACAGCAGAAGGCATACGTCCGAGCAGAGCCGAAACCTCAGATCCGGCCTGGGTAAAGCGGAAGATATTGTCTATAAAAAACATGATGTCAGCCGGTTCACCATTCTTTCCTCCGTGGTCACGAAACTCTTCTGCGACTGTCAAACCAGAAAGAGCCACTGATGCACGTGCCCCTGGAGGTTCATTCATCTGCCCATATACAAGAGTTGCCTGAGACTTTTGCAATTCCTCTTTGTCTATGAGCGACAAATCCCACTTGCCTTCTTCCATAGCTTTACGGAACTTCTCGCCGTAGCGAATAACGCCCGAT
>CAUVFB010000023.1:0-12983 GCA_963551095.1 uncultured Prevotella sp.
CAGCCAAAGCGAATACCAAGTAAGCATGAGGACGACGAAAGCACCCCACCTGGAATCACTTCTTCCCGAGACTCTATGCCGACTGATGCCGCGGATGAATGCAAAGTGTTACGAGATAGTTTTCAGCTCGATTCATGATGGTCAGTATACGGCACTCCTGACCGACAAGGAAACGGATGAAGCCGTTCCAATGCGTGCCTCAGATGCAGTATTGCTGGCCATCGTGGCTCGCCTGAACGTCTTCATGGAGCAGCGTCTGTTCACAATACAGAGCGTTCCGGTTGAGGCGAAAAACCCGCGTATGTCGTTGCCTGTCAATGTGCTCAACGACAGTATGCTCGCCAAGGCGTTGGAGCGTGCTATCGCCAGCGAAGACTACGAGATGGCATCGCTGCTCAAGCAGGAGATGGAACGCCGCCGGAAATAACAGTTCTGTCTGCCATATCTTCCCATCTACATCAGATTCTGCCAATGACTGACACCTGCACACGGGAATGTCTACACAAAGAATTTTCCCAACTTTATGATGCAGCCCCGTTTCCCCCACAAGTATACATACGACAATGAGAGAAGTCAGATTTTTCTACGTACCCAACGTCGGGCAGCAAAACGAGCTGCCGGAAGACGAGGCCATACATGCCTTAAGAGTGCTTCGTCTGCACGAAGGCGACGAAATGTTTCTCATGGATGGCACCGGATGCTTCTATAAGGCTACCGTCGCCATGACCGGTTCCAAGCACTGTTTCTACCGGATCGAAGAAACACTGCCGCAGCAACGCGCATGGCGCGGACAGATTACACTGGGAATTGCCCCGACAAAAGATGTGGGACGGATGGAGTGGATGGTCGAGAAAGCAACCGAGGTGGGAGTTGACCGCGTATCGTTTCTCGACTGCAAGTTCTCCGAGCGGCACACGCTCCGCATCGACCGCATGGAAAGGATAATTGTCTCGGCGATGAAGCAGAGTCGAAAGCCGTGGAAGCCTGCTGTCGACCCACTTGTCAGCTTTGCCGACTTCGTGGCTGCGCATAAGGACGGAAAGAAGTTCGTCTGCCATTGCTACGACGAGATAGAACGGCGCGACTTCTTCACCGAATTGAGTAGCAGACCGGACGAAGATGAAGATATCACGGTGATTGTGGGGCCAGAGGGCGATTTCTCCATCGACGAGGTGAGGCTCGCCATGGCGAACGGGTTTGAGAGTGTAACCTTGGGCGACAGTCGCCTGCGCACCGAAACGGCAGGACTAAACGCAGTCATCATAGCACAACTGGTGCGGCGCAACGTTACATAATAAAAGCTTCAAAGTTCAAGCTTCAAAGGACAAATCTCATAAAACAAGATAGAGGAAATCATTATGGACAATAGCTTTATCCGATGTGGGCGACTGTTTGACTTTGGATGTGGGTTGCTTGTTGTCGGGGGATTGCCTTACTTTTTCTTCCGAATATAATCGACAAAGGAATAGGCGGGCGTTTCGCCGGAAGCGAGATGAGATTCGCGCGATTCAACGATCCAATCATTATGGTCGAATGCGGGGAAGAAAACATCAGCGTGGGGCGGGACGGCGGCAATTTCGGTGAGGAAGAGACGATCGGCAAGCGAAAGGGCTTCTTTGTATAGGCTTGCACCTCCGATGATGAAAGCCTGCTCGTCGGGAGCGAGGTGGGCGATGGCTTCTGAGAGCGATGGGAAGACCTCGCAGCCGGTAAAGTGGTTTTCCGTGCGACTGAGTACGATGTTGCGGCGGTTGGGGAGTGCGCCCTTGGGAAGCGAACGGAATGTGCGGCGCCCCATGATGACAGTGTGTCCCGTAGTAAGCCGCTTGAAACGTTTGAGGTCGTCGTGGATGAAGTAGACCATGTCGTTCCGGTAGCCAATGGCATGGTCGGCAGCTATGGCTGCGATGATGTTGAGTTGCATGTTTTGGGTTTTATTGATGAAACTATACGGCCACCTCGGCTGCTATATGCGGCCACGGGTTGTAGCCGGTCAGCTCGAAGTCGTCGTAACGGAAGCTGAAAATGTCTTTCACGTCGGGGTTGAGGTGCATCTGCGGCAGCTGACGCGGCTCACGAGTGAGTTGCAGGCGTGCCTGTTCAAGGTGGTTGAGGTAGAGATGCGTGTCGCCTGTGGTGTGGATAAACTCTCCAGGCCGAAGTCCTGCTACCTGTGCCATCATTTGCAGGAGCAGTGCGTAGGAGGCGATGTTAAAAGGCACACCGAGGAAACTGTCTGCCGAACGCTGGTAGAGCTGGAGCGAGAGCCGCCCGCCGGCCACGTAGAACTGGAAAAGGCAGTGGCAGGGCGGTAGGGCCATCCGGTCGACTTCGGCGGGATTCCAGGCCGTAACGAGCATGCGACGCGAGTCGGGATGGTGTTTTATCTGTTCGACGACATTGCTTATCTGGTCGATGGTGCCACCACTGTAGTCGGGCCACGCCCGCCACTGATGGCCGTAGACGGGACCCAGTTCGCCGTGTTCGTCAGCCCATTCGTTCCATATTCTTACACCGTGTTCCTGAAGATAATGCACGTTGGTGTCGCCCCGGAGGAACCACAGCAGTTCGTAGATGATACTTTTCAAGTGCAGCTTCTTCGTCGTCAGGAGGGGGAACCCATCGTTGAGGTCGAATCGCATCTGATTGCCGAAAACGGAGAGCGTTCCTGTCCCGGTTCGGTCTTCTTTCTTTGTTCCTTCGGTGAGAATTCGGTCGAGAAGGTTAAGATATTGTTTCATTGTTTTTGGGTTTCTTGGTTCTTGGGGGTAAATTTCTTAGTCGATGATCTTCTGCTCCTCCGGTACGTGGCTGTTCTTGATGCTCCACCCGGCGGGATAGAGGTTGTTGGCGCGATTGCCGAGATTCTTGGCGAAACCGAGCGCGTAGCCACGGTAGGTGAGGAGTACGATTCCGCGGGGAATGTCGTTGCCGAGCGTGATGGCTTCGTGGCGGAGATACCGAATGGCTGTCGGGTAGTCGAGAGCAGTGGTGGGGTAGGGCGGCTTGTCGGCTGTGGCGGAGAGAGCCCAACTGTGGTCGGGAACAATGGTTCTGCCTTTCAGTGTGCCTTCCTTTACGCCGTGCGAGAGTATGCGCAGTCGTTTCCGAGCTTCGGCAAGAAGTTGGGTTTGCTTGATTTCTCTGTCGTCAGAGAGGTTCTTGTCTTCGCCCGGCTTGTGGAGAGCAGCCATGAAGAGACCTTCGCCGCATGTGCGTCCGGGAATGAAACGGTAGACGGGGAAGTGGTTGCTGTCGGCAAGCGGATTACTGATGAGCGACCCAGTAATGCCCCATTCCTTCTTTGTCGGGACGGGCAACAGTCGGGCATTGTATTGCCGGACTATCCAGGCTACGTTCTCCTCGTCTTCATGTGCGTTGAAAGTGCAGGTAGAGTAAACGAGGATTCCGCCCGGCTTCAGATTGTCCCAAATGTCGGTTATGATGCTGCGTTGCAGCTGTCGGCAATTCTCTACATTCTGCATGCTCCATTCGGCGATGGCTTGTGGATCTTTGCGGAACATTCCCTCTCCCGAGCAGGGAACGTCGGCAATGATGATGTCGAAAGCAAGTCGTGTTTTCTTGTAGTCGTGGGGATAGTTTTGGGTAACGACAACATTGGGATGTCCGAACTTCTGTATGTTCTCTGACAGAATCTGTGCGCGCTTGCCGATAGGCTCGTTGGCGAACAGCAGCGAACCCTCGGGCAGAGCTGTCCGTGCGCAGGTTGTCTTGCCTCCCGGAGCGGCGCAGAGGTCAAGCGCAACGACGGGATGCTTTACCCAATGGCGCAGAACGTGGGCAAGAAACATGGATGAGGCTTCCTGTACATAGTAGGCACCGGCGTGGAAGAGTGGGTCGAAAGTGAAGTTGGGACGATAGTCAAGCCAATACCCTTCCCTACACCATGGGACGAGTTGCGGACGTAGGCTGTTGCTGACAGTTGCGTCTGCCGGAATCTTAAAAGGATTGAGACGAATGCTTACAGGACTTGCCTCGTCCAGGGATTGGAGAAAGGTTTGATAGAGTTCGTCGCCAAAGAGTGTGCGTGTATAGAGTTCAAACTCGGGTGGAAGCGTCCTGCTTCCATCCTTTCTCTGATTAGGGGGTGTGTCAGATTCGCCTGTATAGGGTCTTACTGTCATAGTCGTTTATGCCTTCTTCTGTTCTCTATCCGCTCCTTTATAATACAGACTTCTATTCGATGATGAAGTCGTCGTCGTTTTCCGTCTTCTTGGGCTTCGGCTTGGGCTGTTGTTTCAGATGGCCTTGCTCGTCGAACATGCCGTAAGTGGTGCGGAGAACGATAAACTCGGTGCGGCGGTTGAGCTGGTTGGCTATCTGCTGCTTGTCCTTGTCGAGCTTCTTAATGAATTCTTCGGTGAGCGTGTCGTTCTCTTTCAGCCAGGGATATTTCTCGGTGAGTTTCTTGCGGATAACCTTCGGACGTTCCTTTCCATAGCCAACGGGAGTCAGACGGTCTGCAGCAATCCCGTGTGCGGTGAGGTATGCCACTACGGCATCGGCTCGACGCTGCGATAGGCGTTTGTTGTAGTCGGCGGAACCCAGGTAGTCGGTATGGGCAGAGAGTTCGATTGTAACATTCGGATTCTCGTTGAGAAGTCCGACGAGACCGTCGAGTGCTTTCTCTGATTCGGGACGGAGTGTCGCCTTGTCGAAGTCGTAGAAGATATTGTCGATCATCACCGGCACGCGGATACTTGCCAATGGGAATTGCAGGGTATACTCCTTTGATGCGTCGACAGGTTCAACGCGCAGTTCTTCCTTGTGGTTGAGAAACCCGTTGCAGGTGGCAAGCATCACGTAGTTGACTCCCGGCTGTATCACTTGCTCGAACGACCCGTCGCCCTTGACCGACAGTTTGCGGTTTGTGCCATCGTCACCTATCATATATACTTGCGCTGCCGGAAGCTCGTAGCCATCCATTTCGTACACCCATCCCTTGACCGTCTGCACAATCTCGGGCAACTCGAAGCTGTAGATGTGATCCCATCCGCGCCCGTCGCCCCGATTCGATGAGAAGAAACCTCGGTTGTGCACGCCTTCGAACGTCATTCCGAAGTCGTCGCCCTGTGAGTTGAGTGGGTAGCCGGGATGCTCCAGGTGGTAGTGTCGGTCGTTTCCAACTTGGGCAATGAAGATATCGAGTCCGCCCAATCCTCCGTGTCCGTTGCTGGAGAAGTAGAGGTCGCCATTGGGACGGAATGTCGGAAACATTTCGTCGCCGGGTGTATTGATGGGAGCACCGAGGTTCTCGACTCCTCCTGTAGTTCCGCCGTAGAGGCGTACACGCCAGATATCGAGTCCGCCTTTTCCGCCCGGCATATCACTTGCAAAGTAGAGCCAATTTCCGTCGGGCGAGATGGCGGGATGGGCAAAGCTTGACAGCGAGTCGCGGCTGATTTCCAGCTTGGTTGCTTTTCCCCAGACGGCATCCGATCGGTTGCTGACAGCTATCTGTGCATAACGTGGATAGCTGGCATCGGTAAGGCATTGGGTGATGTACATTTCGCGTCCGTCAGCCGAGAAGGCTGGTGTTCCTTCGTCTGCCGGGGTGTTCAGTCCCGACTCTATGGGATGCGGATTTCCCCATTTCCCTTTTTCGTCTTTCTCACTGACGAATATGTCGCCCGGCTTCACGCCTGTAATGCCGCTCAGTTCATCGCCTTGTGCTTCGTTGCGGGTGGATGTAAAGTAGAGCTGCTCGAAGTGGTCGCCGTACAGCATAGGCGAGTAGTCTTGCCGGCGGGAGTTGAATACGTCCATCTTCCTGACGATATACTTGGAGCCTTGTTCCTTTTCGGCCGCGGCTGTCGAGGCTGCCCGCAGTTCGTCGGCAATGACGGGGTTGTCGGGGAGGGAGTCGAGTGCGATGCCGTATTCCTTTATTGCCTCGGCATAGCTGCCGTTCTTCATCAGGTTGTCGGCCAATCGTCGGTGTGTTTCGCCGTCGTCTTGCTTGTATCGGATGATATTCCGGTAGGCGGCAATGGCACGTTGCGATGACGAGATGCGGTTGTAGCAGTAGGCCATCTTCCGTGCCATTTCTCCGCGCTGTTGCCGGTCTTTGGGTGGTGTGCGCTGATAGGCGGTCTTGAATTGTGCTGCAGCATCGTAATATTCGCCCAGAGCGAGGAACTTCTCGCCTTTCTTGATATTCCGGTCGACTCCGCAGGCGGCCAGCAGCAATACGATGCAGAAAGCCGCTATGGCACTCGACCGACGGTTATGTGATGAATGAGAGTTCATTGGCTGATTCTTATTCAAAGTGCCACTCTCGTTTGTCGGAAGTGGCACTTGTGTGTTTAGTGGGAATGATGATTTGGCGCTGCTGTCCTGATGACAGCCATCTGTCAGTGGGCTTCCTTGTATGGAGTCGCTGTCGTTTCGGCTTTCTTCAGGCAGTCGGGACAGATCCCTCTATAATAGAGCTGGACATCTTCGACGCGGAATCCTTCAATGTCCTTGTGGTATTCTCTGGATGGTTCTCTGTCCATCAGATCGTATATCTTCTCGCATTTCCTACAGAAGAAGTGCGCATGGGGCTTCGTCTTTCCGTCGTAGCAGACCCGGTGCTCGTCAATGGTTATCATCAGGGCTGCATTCTTCTCGGAGAACATTCTCAGCGTGTTGTATACAGTGGTGCGGCTTACGGTCGGTATTCGTTCCTTAAGTGCCATATAGACCTCATCGACGGTTGGGTGGGTGAAATGGGTTTGGAGATACCTCATGATTTCCAACCGCTGTACGGACGGACGGATACCACATTCCAGCAGTTTCTTGTAGGCGGGATCAAATTTCATATATATGCAATGTTATCATTTCTGTGTTGCAAAATTAATGATATTCTTAGGATATGCCAAATATGGGGTTGAAAAAGTTTCAGGCAGGACAATCGGCAGAACAGCCGGCGGGCACCGCATGGCCTTCGGCACATGTGCGTTCGTCAGAACGAACAGGCAGGGTGTGCACAATGGAAAGCCCCTGGGGGAAAAGAAAAACATCAGCAGATGCTATCCGTTTTATCAGTACTTCGTAATCATTTTGCACAGGTGAAAAACTTGTACCAATCAATTGGTACGGTTGTACCAATCAGTTGGTATAGTCGTACCAATCAATTGGTACAACCGTACCACTCGATTGGTAGGATGAAAAGATGGGTGCAAAAAGGAGAGGATGCCCACACAAAACAAGAAGCATCCCACTGCGAAATGAGAACGGAACGCATAAGCGGCCGAAGAGTAATGGGAGAAGTCAAGGACGGGGAAGTAAGATAAGGAGAGAAAGAACACACGGACGCCTATCCGTTGTTTTCCTTCGGGAGTTTCTCGTTGAGGAAATCGAGCATCAGACGCATGGCTTTGTTGGTCGCAATGGCAAGGTTGATGTCTCTGCCGAAGTCGTCTGTCAGCTTAAAAGTGCGGATGTCGTCCTTGTCACCGTAGCCTATCCATATCGTTCCGACGGGCGATTCGGGCGTACCGCCACCAGGTCCGGCCACGCCGGTAGCCGAGATGGCATAGTCGACACCCATGGCTTCGATGGCTCCTTTCACCATTGCTTTGGCAACCTCTTCACTTACGACGGTAAACGCTTCTATCATATCGTGTGGTATACCAAGAAGACGCTCCTTCACTTCGGTCGTATAAGCGACAATGCCACCCTTGAAATAATCGGAAGCACCGGGTATGGAAATGATGGCTTCGCTGATGCGGCCACCCGTACAACTCTCGGCTGCACCGATGGATAAGCCCGACGCGTAAAGTATATCGCCTATCTGGCGGGATATGATTTTGCTTTCAAATTCCATATATCAACTTTTGATTACTTGAATGTTACTTTACTGAATGCCGGCAGGTCGATGGACGCGAAGCAGCGATCCCTGTACTTGAATGTGCCGACGATTGCTATCATGGCAGCGTTGTCTGTCGTGTAGCTGAACTTAGGAATATAGATTGTCCAGCCGTACTTGGCAGCATGTTCGCGGAAAGCGTTTCGCAATCCGTTATTGGCAGATACGCCACCGGCAACGGCTACATGCCTGATGCCCGTATCACGGACTGCCTTGCGGAGTTTCTTCATCAGGATATCGACGATCGTAAACTCGAGACTTGCAGCAATGTCGTTCTTATGGTTTTCGATGAAGTTCGGCTCCTTGTCCACCCATTTGCGCATGTTGTAAAGGAACGAGGTCTTCAGTCCGGAGAAAGAATAATCGTAGCCCTGAACGTTGGGTTCGGCAAACTGATAAGCCTTGGGATTGCCCTGACGAGCCAGCTTATCAATGATGGGACCGCCCGGATAGCCCAGTCCCATCACTTTCGAACACTTGTCGATAGCCTCTCCAGCCGCATCGTCGATAGTCTGTCCGAGCACTTCCATATCGTTGTAGGCATTCACTTTGACGATCTGTGAATTTCCACCTGATACCAACAGACAGATGAACGGGAACGGAGGCTGGCTGTTATCGTCGTCGCTTTCCTTGATAAAGTGCGCCATTACGTGTCCTTGCAAGTGATTGACATCGATCATCGGAATTCCCAGCGACCGTGCCAGTCCCTTTGCAAAGCTCACACCTACCAAGAGACTGCCCATCAAACCCGGTCCGCGCGTGAAAGCAATAGCCGACAGCTGCTCCTTGGTGATGCCTGCCCGCTTGATGGCCTGGTCGACAACGGGTACCACATTCTGCTGATGTGCGCGGGAAGCAAGCTCCGGAACCACTCCACCATATGCCTTATGAACCTCCTGCGAAGCCGTTACGTTGCTGAGAATAACGCCATTCCGCAAAACAGCAGCACTGGTATCATCGCAGCTGCTCTCTATACCTAATATGTATATATCCCGGTTCTCCATCCTGAAAGTGCTTAGTGCGTAAGGATTTCAACCCCATGCTCGGTCATAACAAAGGTATGCTCCCACTGTGCAGAAGGCTTCTCGTCGCCCGTAACAATCTCCCATCCGTAGGGATCATCGGCATCAAGGAACACTTTCCAAGTACCCATGTTGATCATAGGCTCAATGGTGAAGACCATACCCGGTACCAGCAGCATACCCGTTCCTCTGTAACCGTAGTGCAGAACGTCGGGCTCTTCATGGAAATCAAGTCCTACTCCATGTCCGCAGAGGTCGCGTACAACCCCATAGCCATACTTCTCGGCATGCTTCTGAATAGCGTGCCCGATGTCGCCGACAAACGAATAGGGTTGGGCAACTTCTGCTCCGATCTCCAAACATTCCTTGGCGACACGCACCAATTGCTCCTTTTCGGGTGTCGTCTTGCCGAGAATAAACATCCGACTGGCATCAGCATAATATCCGTCGACGATAACTGTCATGTCAACATTGATGATATCCCCTTCCTGTAATACATCTTCTTTCTTGGGAATACCATGGCATACCACCTCGTTGATGCTGGTACATACGCTCTTCGGGTAACCTTCGTAATTGAGACAAGCCGGAATGGCATTGTGCTCCTTACAATACTGCATGCAAATATCATCAATCTCCTGTGTGTTCATGCCTATGTGAATAGCATCTGCCACAGCATCGAGACAGCCGGTATTAACAATACCGCTGCGACGTATGCCTTCTATCTGTTCGGGAGTCTTTATAAGGTCGCGCGTTGGAACCAGTTTTCCTTTCTTTTCCATCGCAATAATCTTCAAATCCATCTCCGTCGGCTCCTGCCCAGATAGACAATGCCATCTTCTTTTCTTTAAGTTCATCTTTTGTCTGTTACTGTTTTGTCTGCCAAAAGCAGCTTCTTCAAGATTTGCAGTCCATGTTATATGGAATATAAGATATCACAAATCTCGTGCAAAAGTACTATAATTATCAAAACAGCACAAAATAATTAACGGTAATTTAGAGGTATTCGCCGTTCCCAAGGGAAGCATCAAAAGCAGGAGCGTATGCAATAAAAGTGAAGCTGCACTTGTTCGTATCAAAAAATAATCGTATTTTTGCAGGCGATTGTACAGAATTAAATGAGATTACACTTAATAAAATGAAGAAATTACTTTTACCGATCGTTGCTCTTGCAATGGTATTACTTGTTGTTGGCTGTGGTTCAGGCAAGCAAGTGGCCTATTTGCAGAACATTGACTCAATCAGTTTGGCAGCATCCCGTGGATTGTACGATGCACGCATTATGCCCAAAGACGAGTTGACCATTACCGTTCAGACTACCGACCCCGACGCTGCAGCACCTTTCAACCTTCAGGTTCGCAATCAGTTGGGCGCATCTCGCCAAATCAGTACGAGTGGAGGGTCGCTTCAAGGATTCCTTGTAGACAATGACGGGACGATAAACTTCCCGGTTATTGGCAAGATTCACGTCGTAGGACTGACCAAGGGAGAGTGTGAAGACCTTATCAAAAACAAGATACGACCCTATTTGGCACGGACAGAGAATCCGGTTGTAACGGTCAGAATGAGTAGTTACCATATTACGATCATAGGCGAAGTCGGTAACTCGAGGATAGTTCCCGTATCAACTGAGAAGATTAATATCCTCGAAGCCTTGGCGCAAGCAGGCGATTTGAGCATCTATGGCAAGCGCGACAATGTATTGTTGCTTCGGGAGGATGCTTATGGCGAAAAGCATTCTATTCGTTTGAATCTCAATGATGCCAATATCATTAATTCACCATATTACTATCTTCAGCAGAACGATATTATCTATGTGGAACCAAACTCTGTGAAAGCAAAGGGATCAGGCATTGGTAGCTCTACCAGTATATGGTTCTCGTTTGTCGGAATTGTAACATCTGTTGCTTCGCTATTGGTGAATATTCTCAGATAACGGGATATTCTCTTGAATGAGAAGATGTTTTTGCAATAATACAAATAAGGATAGATGGAAATATACGCTCGTTTCATAGCCTTTACACCTTATATATAAGATAACAGAAGTGTAGTTTGCGTGTATCTCCATCTATTTCGTTAAATAACAATAAGACTATGTGTGGAATAGTTGGATATATAGGAACAAAGCGTGAGGCTTATCCGATACTGATAAAAGGGTTACAGCGACTTGAATACAGAGGTTATGACAGTGCCGGCGTGGCTTTGCTAAATAGCAAGCATAACCTAAATGTATATAAAACACGTGGCAAGGTAGCTGACCTTGAGGCTTTTTGTGCAGATAAGGATATTACAGGAACAGTGGGAATAGCCCACACACGATGGGCGACACATGGCGAACCGTCTTCTGTTAACGCCCATCCTCATTATTCACAATCTAAGAATTTGGCCATTATCCATAATGGTATCATTGAAAATTATGCCGAAATCAAGAAAAAACTGATAGAGCATGGTGTGAGATTTCTTTCTGATACCGATACAGAAGTGCTGGTTCAATTGATTGAATACATTCAGGAGAAGAGAAATCTCGATCTCCTTACGGCTGTCCAAGTAGCTCTTCACCAGGTTATTGGTGCCTATGCTATTGCACTTTTGGACAAGCGTCATCCCGACACGGTAATAGCTGCACGCAAGCAAAGTCCGTTGGTTGTGGGCATAGGAGACAACGAATTCTTCTTAGGTTCAGATGCTAGTCCTATCATAGAATACACCGATAAGGTAGTATACCTTGAGGATGGCAGTATCGCCGTAATGAAATTGGGCGAAGAGTTGAGACTTGTTGGACTTGAAAACGAAGAGCTACTGCCGGAAGTGAAGACCGTTGACCTTGATTTAGGGCAGATAGAGAAAGGTGGATACCCCCACTTTATGTTGAAAGAAATCTTCGAACAGCCAGAATGTTTGAAAAATTGTATGCGTGGGCGTATCAATGTGGGACACAATAATGTACAGTTGAGTGCACTGATAGACTATCGCAGCTGGCTGGTTAATGCTAAGCGCATCATCATTGTGGCCTGCGGTACGAGCTGGCATGCCGGACTTATTGGCAAGCAGATAATAGAAACATTCTGCCGTATACCTGTAGATGTAGAGTATGCAAGCGAGTTTCGTTATCGTAACCCTGTAGTATGCAAAGACGATGTTGTCATTGCCATCTCGCAAAGTGGTGAGACTGCGGATACTTTGGCTGCTGTTGAACTAGCAAAGAAGAAAGGGGCATTTATCTATGGTATCTGTAATGCAATTGGTTCGAGTATCCCCCGTGCAACTAATACGGGAACTTACATTCATGTAGGACCCGAAATAGGTGTTGCCTCTACCAAGGCTTTTACAGGACAAGTAACGGTATTGGTCATGTTTGCTTTGACACTTGCTGAAGCAAAGGGTACAATTAAGCACAATGAATATGTTCATATTGTAAAGGAATTAGCAGAAATTCCAGGAAAGATAGAGGAGGTATTGAAGACCAATGAGCAAGTCGCTGATTTGGCACGTACCTTTACTTATGCGCACAACTTCCTGTATTTGGGTCGTGGATTTAGCTATCCCGTGGCCTTGGAAGGAGCTTTGAAGCTGAAAGAAATATCCTATATACATGCCGAAGGATATCCGGCTGCAGAGATGAAACACGGTCCTATCGCATTGATAGACTCGGATATGCCAGTTGTTGCAATTGCTACGCACAATGCAATGTATGAGAAAGTAAGAAGCAACATACAGGAAATAAAGGCTCGACAGGGTAGGGTGATTGCCCTTGTATCAAAGGGCGACAAGACCATCTCGAAGATTGCCGATGCTGTTATCGAACTCCCTGATACCTTAGAGTGTCTCGAACCGCTTGTAGCAACAGTACCTTTGCAGCTTCTTGCCTACCATATTGCTGTTTGCAAGGGGAAGGATGTTGATCAGCCGCGTAACTTAGCCAAGTCGGTAACGGTAGAATAATGTGAGAAAATCTACGATATAGTAAACGTAACTAATGGAAAAAAACATTCACGAAGATTGTGGTGTAGCAATGATAAGGTTGCTGAAGCCGCTTGAATATTTTCAGAAAAAGTATGGAACATGGATGTATGGGCTGAACAAACTTTATC
>CAUVFB010000024.1:0-12672 GCA_963551095.1 uncultured Prevotella sp.
AGTTCTACACCACTTTCGTGTTGTTGTCCCACTTATCCGCCTTTATCATCAACTGGCCAAGAAATGGGAAAAGCGCAAACTTACCGGCACACACCCATCGTTGTTCATACTCAAACTCTATAAATTAGGCTACCTTTCATCACTATAAGACGGAACGAAAGAGCTTACGAAAAAAAGGATACACAGGCTGCGTATCCTTAATCGGGTGATTAATTCTTCTCTACATCAACTCCCGTTATTCCAACCGGCATATCTACAATAGGGAGAGGACGGTCAATGACAGCCTTATAAGAGATGGTACTCTCACTGCGTGCCAATCCTAACGGCTGAAGCTTGTCGTGAATAATGTTCATTAAATGATGATTATTATACGCGTACAGCTTCAAGAACAAATCATATTCGCCTGTTGTGTAGTGACATTCCACTACTTCAGGAATCTGTTTGAGTGCATCTACCACATCATCAAACTTCTCTGGATTCTTCAAGTTAAGTCCTACATAAGCGCAGGTCTCATATCCAATCTTCTCCGGGTCGATAACGAATTGCGAACCTTTCAAAATGCCCAAGTTAGTAAGTTTTTGAATTCTCTGATGAATAGCTGCACCGCTAACGTTACAAGCGCGAGCTACCTCTAAAAAAGGAATTCTTGCGTCCTCGGCAATGAGTCGCAGAATCTTCTTGTCAAGTCGATCTAAACTTCTATGTGCCATTATTACTCTTTGTGATTACTGTGCAAAGATATAAAGAACTATCCAATTTAGCAACATATATCTTTGAAAACATTCTAATTTGTAATTAATTTCCTCTTTACTTCTTGTCTCTTGTTCTATAAACTCCCGAATAATTCAATTTCAATGTATTCGCCTCGCGTAATGATTGTTTGAGATCTATAATCGTTCCCATATCCGTTTGCCGGTCAGCTTTAATACAAACAGTCATCGCCTGTCGGTCTGTCGTGCTCATTTCTCTTCTGTTCTGTATCATATATCCTTTTATTTCAGGAATAGTAGTCAGCTTATCGTTTATCTGAATCTGCTCACTTTTACTGTCAACATGTCCCAATTCATCCATCGGCTTACCTACATATATATAGGAGACGGTCGACTTATTGACAAGACGCGTCAGCTCTGTACCTGCCGGTACTTGATACTTCACCCTCACGGTAGCCTTTCTCATGTGTACGACCAGCATAAAGAAAAACAGGATAGTGAAAATAAGGTCAGGCAGCGAAGCGGTGTTCAGTGCCGGAATTTCGTGCCTGCTACGACGATAGAGTCTCATTGTATACCTCCTTCCCTACCTAATGAAGCCTGAAGTGTGTACATCTCCGAGATGCGAGTAGGTATTTCGTCGTCTATCTGCTGCCGCTGCTCTGGGTCGCAAAGGCCGTATGCTTTTCCGAATTGTTCTGAAGCACGATGGTTTCGCAGTGCATTATATGCTGCAATAATCTCATTTTGTACTTGGTAGTATGTGTCATAAGATGCCTTTCGGTCGGTTTGGAGCTGTATAAGATGTTTTTTTCCATTGTCCGATACAAACTTCTCCACTTCGCTGCGTATAGACTGTATGCCGAAGTCCTTTCCGTTGAGCAATACCTTATTGTCTTTCAATATCTGAAATCGCATCAACTGATGGCTGTTCACCATTGTCGTCGACTGTTTTTGCTTGTCTTTGTCCATAGGAGGGAGCTTGCGGTCGATTCCCTGATCCAAGTCCATTGATGAAGACACGAGGAAAAGTATCAGCAGCATGAATGAAATGTCAGCCGTTGATGTCGTATTCAGCTTAGGAACATCCCTTTTCTCACGCCTGCGAAACATCATTTTCCTGCGCGCCCCTTTCTATAATAACGTGTCGCACCAAAAGCAACAGCTATCGCAGCCAAAGCCAACAGAATCACCGACGACGTTACGAACATATCGGAAAGTCGCAACCAAAAACGATCAGTATACGATGTACCATTGATGAGCATTGCTTTCGATGATCCGAAAGTAAAAGTCAGTACAAGACAGAGAAGGATTGCACCGAATATAGTGTAAGCTATCTTACGCGCCGGAACACCATTGACAATCCCCTCCTCCTTACCAGTCTTCCGTAATGTGTGCACCACCGAATAAATTACGGTGCCCACAGTTGCAAAAAACAGAAAAATCATTAAGCCCAACAACACATCGGTCAGCAGAGGAGCGTTGAACGACGCATTGCCGGAGAATGGAACGTCGAATCCCACCAAATAGAAAGCGACAAAGACAAGTGCCGACAAGGTAACCATTACATAGAGAATGTACTGCGAAATATGCTCCTCATCTCTTTTACAGTTGTTCTTCTGTCTCATTTACTTTGCTAGTTTATACTTCATAATGGAATCAAGCAGTGTTATCGCCGACTCCTCCATCTGTGCGGTAAGGTGTTCTATCTTCGAGAGAATATAGTTATAGAAAACCTGAAGTACCAATGCGACGATAATACCAAAGATAGTTGTTATCAACGCTACTTTCATTCCAGCAGCCACAATGGTCGGACTGATGTCGCCAGCCTGCTGTATCTGGTCGAAAGCCATCACCATACCGATGACCGTCCCCAAGAAACCAAGTGACGGAGCCATAGCGATAAAGAGCGTAATCCACGAGCATCCTTTCTCAAGATTGGCACTTTGGACACCTCCATACGATGTAATACTACGTTCAATGTCCTCTATTGTGTCCTCAATACGCAACAGTCCTTGATAGCAAATCGATGCTACCGGTCCACGAGTATTGCGGCTCAACTCCTTGGCTCCTTCTATATCACGTTGCTCTATCCTTTCCTCAATGCGTCTCATAAACCGTTTGGCATCGATTTCGGAAAGACTCAAATAGATAATTCGTTCTATGCAGAAAGCCAAACCCAGCACGAGAGCCAATGCAACCAGCGACATAAAGCCCGCATTTCCCTCAATAAACTTTGTCTTCAACGACTGATGGAATCCTCCATTCTCGCTTGAACCTGTTGAAACAGTACTTGCCGTGTCGACGACACCCGTATTGTCAAGAGCCGCATCCGTCAAGGTGTCAGAACCGACAACTGTTGCCGCATTCTCTTTTACAGTACCTGCAGCTGATATCTGAGCGAAAGTAGAAGTGGAAAAAGATAGGGATAAAAGAGCTATCATTGCAAGATTAGCCATCCAATTCTTCATACTGATAACCTTTATTTGCGTTCATCAGAAAAGCGGAGAGGATAGGATTCGAACCTACGATACCCTTTAGGGGTATACAAGCTTTCCAGGCGTGCCTCTTCAACCACTCGAGCACCTCTCCTTTTCTAAATTGCAAAGGTAGCATATTCTTTTTATAATGGTATCATTGCCACTTGGAAAACATTTGTATTTAACTTTTTTACACATTAATCCCATGGTAAAGCAACTATGACGTAGAACGTCTCGGGAAGAAAATCCTACAAAAACAGTCCATCTCCCACCCTATTGCTAAGCTGATAAATCTCTCATTGAAATACAGGCAAAAGGCTTTCGACCTGCAGAGCTATCGTTTTCGATAGACAAACAAGTCATTTTGGTAAATCAACCAACCTTGTTCCTGTCGTCAACAAGCCTCGTTAGCATTCCCAACGAGACTTATTAGTCAGCTGGCACAATAATAGTCTGATACAGAATGCCTCTTACTGTCCCTTTCACACTTCCTCATATGAGTGGCACCTAATCTTATTTCATAGGCTACAGCGGTTTCTCTAATTTCCGAAAACAACATATCACTAATTGTAATGACAACGTCGAAACTATCAAATACTAACTTTTAAGTATTGCACAAATAACTTTCACACTTTAATTTTGCAATCAATTTCTGAAAAGCACTATACGAGTGCATATAGAAAGTTGATGAAAGAATCCGGACTATTATTATATAATGTATAGGCTCCAACTTATTTCCTGACTCGCAACCGTCATATTCCGCTCTGTGGCTGGATGACGGAACATAAACTGAGATGAATTAAAAATTGAAGATAGTATGATAAAAAAAAGTACAAAACTTGAAAGGTACGTCAGCATGTACGTGTCAGCAATAGGAATAGTCCTATTGTCCTTGTTTGTGCCGCCCGCCTCTGCGCAGACGGGGACACATCATTCTCCCACAAAGACTTCGGTCGGCGATGAAAACGACCATCTGCTGACGTTCCACATTGTTGCCGAACAGTCGCAGGAGCCCCTTATCGGAGCAGTGGTGCGTTGCAGCGCAATGAGCACGCCTGCTGTAACTGATATTGATGGTAAATGCACATTCCGAATGAAGCATGCTGCAGATCGGGTAAAGGTCGACGTAAGTTATCTAGGCTATAAAAGTGTATCGAAATGGGTCAGTGTGCCAGCCGACCGAGTGGTGGTAGTGCAGCTGAAAGACGATTCCAAGCAGCTTGACAACGTTACGGTAATAGGACAACAGCGGCACACGACGACATTGCAGCAGTCTGCAGCCATCAGCACAGAAGCTTTGGAGAAAGGAGGAGCCACCTCGCTCGCCAAACTACTTGAAACGGTGCCCGGAGTAAGCTCCATCAGTACAGGAAACACCATTGCCAAACCTGTAATACAAGGCATGCACAGCAGTCGAATACTGCTGATGAACAACGGTGTGCGCCTCGAAAGCCAGAGCTGGGGAGCCGATCACGCGCCCGAACTCGACTATACGGGATCAAGTATGGTCGAGGTTGTCAAGGGCGCGGAATGTATCCGCTATGGTTTCGGAGCTATGGGCGGTGTCGTATTGCTCAACGATGCCGCGCTTCCGTACGGAAACAGGAAGGTGAAAACAACCGGAAATGTCAACGTAGGATACGATACCAACGCACGAGGAGTGAGTGGTTCGGGTAGCGTGGAGACGGGTTACCGCAATATGGGGTTGCGCTTACACGGCATGTACACCAAGGGTGGCGACTATCGAACGGCTGATTATGTGCTCAACAATACAGGTTATAATACCGTAAGCCTCTCTGCGCTCGCCGGAATACAGGGGCGCAAACTCACAGCAACGCTCTTTTCGAGCATCTACTACCAACGCAGCGGCATCTACTATGCCAGCAAAGTCTCTGACTTAGCCCAACTCATTAAGCGATTCGAGTACGGACGACCCGATCCGGAGACGATAAAACCTTTCTCCTACCGCATACAACCACCCTTTCAACAGTCGCAACACGTTACGATAAAAGGTGAATTGAAATGGAATATCAACGATCGGCACCGTCTTGACTTTACGCTCTCGTTTCAAGAGAACCTCCGTCAGGAGTTCGAGAACCGAAAGAAAGCACAATGGAGCTGGATTCCCGTCCAAGACCTGATCCTTAAGACATACAAATTCGACGTATTGTGGAATGCAAAGTGGAAACTTTGGAACATGTCGACCGATGCCGGACTTTCCAACACGTATCAAACCAACTACAACTACCCAGGAACGAAGCAGCCGGCATTCGTTCCCAACTTTGCTGCACTCTCCATGGGTGGCTATTTCCTGCACCGTGCTGAGTTCGGAAAGCTGCAGTGTGCCCTCGGAATGCGCTACGACTTTCGCGTAATGTCGGTCAATGGCTACAGCAGCTTGAGCAGTTACACCTATTACGACGACTTCAAACTCTACAGTAACTTCACTATGAGCTTCGCCACACACTATCAATTCAGCGACCAATGGGACGCACGCGCCAACATCGGATGGTCGTGGCGACCGCCAGACATCAACGAACTCTACGCAATAGGGCTTCAGGACGGCTCGTACTGGGTTGTCGGCAACAAGAACTTGGCGAGTGAGCGCGGTTATAAATTCGTTGCGGGTACTCGATACCGCAACCAATGGCTCTCGGTGGAGCCGAGTCTGTTCTTCCAGCGAATCAACAGCTACATCTACGATCATATAGGCACGGGCAAAGATCGCTTCCATAACCACCCGAGTGGAAAGTATCCGAAATTCATCTACGACCAGGACGACGTCCGACTATACGGCGGCGACATAGAGGCAACGCTTAAACCGCTTGAAGGACTTACTTTCGTCGGAAAGGGCGAGTGGATGTTCGCGCGCAATATCACCCACGACGACTGGCTGCCGTTTATGCCTTCCGACCGCTACGGACTCTCAGGCACCTATGAACGGAACCTCTCCCACAGTGGAAAATACCACGGCTCGTTATCCCTTTCGGGCATCTACGTAACGAAGCAAACCCGCTTCGACCCCGACAAGGATCTCGTTTCTGACTCACCCGACCCTTACTTCCTGCTCAACGGCACAGCAGAACTGCGCATAGCAATGCCCTACCGGCGCGAACTGAAGTTCATGCTTGTCGGAGAGAACATCCTCAACGCCCTGTACAAGGAGTATACCGACCGGTTCAGATACTACGCCAATGAGCGCGGAGCCAACTTCTCACTGCGAATGCTGTATAAATTCTGATAGAAGATGGAGCTTTCTTTGGAAAATTTAGATACTCTAAAAGCTATAGAAACTTTAGATACTATAAGAGACCTTAGATATTCCAGCTCCCAAAACAAATCATAAACAAAGAAAACAAGCAAATGAAACTCACTCATAAAGCCACCTCCCTCGCACTGGCAGTCCTCGCAACGACGATGACTGTGGGCTGTACCAACGACCAAGTGGACGATTTCTTCAAGAAATTTATACAAGCTCCCGAGTCATCCATCGAACGCGACGTGAAAGGACACGAACAAATCTACGCCGTACATGCCATATTGCGCATGGGATATAAGGGTGGACTCATTGGAGTAGGCCCCGATGGCAACGATTCCGTGCGGGCTTTCAACACCTATCACGTCTTGGGCACAGCCACCCCCATCCCCATCACGCAGGAAATAGACATTGCCAAGGACGACAACGGACAGATGACGATTACCACCGAGCGCGATTGCTTCGACGTAATAGCTTCAGAAGACATCTGCTACGGTCTCGAACTGAAGTATTACGACCAGAACGGAATGCTCATCAACCATCAGTTCTCGGGCTATCCCTTCAAGAAAGACAAGGAAGGATACAGCATTCCCGACGAAGAGAACGCCACGCTGCTGGTGCACCAGCACTTCTTCGGTGTCGGAAACTCGTCGCTCGTCAATGCAACGAAACCCGATGCCGGCACGCAGCGTACACTTCAGCTCGCCTATCCCCGCTCTCTCGCCGACCAGCCTACCTACTATGATAGGTATACATTCCGCGAACATGCCGGAAAGCCGGAACCTGCAACGAAGTTCTCCACTTCAAACGTTTTCGCACCCGACGGTTTCGTACTCGGAAAAAACCAAGTTGAATACAATCAGGAACTTGCCTGGAGAGCCATTGAGATTTCTGGAAAGCCCGAGGCAACTCGTCCGTACACCGCAGGAGACGGACGCACCTACCGGCTATACAAGACTATTGAGCCGCAAAGGCTTAACGAAATCGTGCCCGAGCTGTTTACCTACGAGTACCGAGACACCGATCCTGTGGAAGAGGAACTTGGAAAGCTCTTCACCGACGCTTACAACGATGACTTTACTGATCCCGACACCGACGCACCACGCCAACGCTACGGCCAGACTGTAGGTTTGCTGCGCCAAAAGCGGAGCCTTGATGTCGGCACGGAACTTGACCGGCTCGGCTTCAAGGGCATTATGCAGTTCCACCAAGCCAACGTGGCGTTTCAACTGCAAGTGCGCATCTGCCATATACTCACCAAAGGGCAGCAGCATGCAGGTGAATCGGAGAAGCCGGCGAAGTATTGCAACACCCAGAACGCAGAGAACGGATTCCTTTGGAACTTCAACCAGTTGCAGCCGGGCTGGGATAGCTTCGACATCGACTATCCATTGTCCGTCAGGGTAATTGCCAACGCTGCTGACGGAGAGGAGAAATGCTGCCGGGACGTGCTCCGCTTCTATCCCAATGCCGACCGCAGCCAGCTGTGGAGGATGCTTTCGCAGCCGCGCGACTACTTCACACAGTACAGAAGCAGCATAGTATTGATGTAAAAACGAACAACAATGAAAAAGAAAACAGCAATAACACTCATGGCAATGGTATCCGTTGCGATGCTGACTACATCGTGCGACAACTTCGTTTTCGGCGATGTACACGTCAATTACAATGAGAATCCGCTGGAGGGAAAGGCACTGGCAAGCAGCGGTGCCGACCGATACGTAGACAGTCTGAGTAAGATAAAGGTATCGGGCGAGATGAGAAACCCCGACCCCGACGGCGCGTTCAACAACTGGGCAACCTGTCTGGCGATGTTCAAAGAGGGACACTCGCATGGCAGCGACGGCATGATGCACGGCAACTTCGTCTATCAGAATGCCCCATGGAGACAGGAAGAGTTTGTCATCATCCACAACAACGCCGACAAATGGCCTGCGGTCGATGTGCAACGAAACAGCACTGTAACCTTCCTTGAGGCCAGCGAGGGCAAGAGAGGACCTGACTACATCCGCATCATAGGTGGGAAACTGAAGCGATGGGGCTTGTGTCTCTACTTTTTCGACAAGAACGGCAGGCTGATCAACGATGATATACTCGAGCATTCT
The DNA here is from genome assembly GCA_963551095.1 of uncultured Prevotella sp. GTDB lineage: Bacteria > Bacteroidota > Bacteroidia > Bacteroidales > Bacteroidaceae > Prevotella. The sequence goes on from CAUVFB010000024.1 coordinate 8,552, forward strand.
GACCAGTACCAGATCTTTTTCAGCGTCAGCGATGCCGACGACAAGGGGAATCCCTATCCCGTAATGGACTGCCGGGGAACGTGGAAGCCTGCCAAGAACAAGTTCGGAGAGTGGAAACCGGGCGGAACGATTGACACCGAGCCGGTGCCGTCGCCCTTTTTTGCCGACAAGACCACTTGGAAACAGCGCGCAGAAGCCACGCCCAGCGTCTTCCAGTACACTTATCGCGACACGTGGATTCACAATGCCATGGGCGACGGGACCCGGGAAATGTTCAATCAAAAGCTGTTGCCGCCGCTTACGCGTGCCGATGCCGACTGGGCGGTAGGACCTTACGACCAGGACCATGTAGGACTGAAGGGGCATTTCAACTTCGATATCGATGCCGACGAGAATGATGCGCTCCACGAAGAATGGCCTTTGGAGATTACGCGGCGCGTCGATCCCGTTACGGGCGAGGGCGGACGATACAGCAGGCCGTCGTATCTGCTGCCACGCTTCTATCTCTCGGTGCGGGTAATGAAGTGTCCCAAGGGCAAGAAGGCACTTATTCCCAAAGCCGAATACCTGAGCCGACACTCCACCTACGAGTTCTTGAGCAGCTTTATCTGCGCTGAATCGTACAATCCCGACGAGGCAAAGGAGTACGGAGCCGACTCGGAATGGCAGGAAATACTCCGCTTCAACATCCCCATCAAGGTGTATTGCAGCAGCTTCGACACCGACCCGACAACCATTGACCCCAACGATCCGCTCTATTTCTACCTCGGACACGAGATTGGTCTCTCCTCGGCAGATGCCATGGAAGCCTCGCAGAACGTGCAGACCCACGGCATCGGCGGCGGTTCGGGATTCGGAAACTGGTTCCTGTAGGCTTATACACCGATCCGGAAAGTCCCGAAAGCCAACGCCCCCGGGGCTTTCCAATAATCCTATATACACTTAAAACCCAAGACAATGAAACAGTCAACATACAAAATCATCCCGCTTATGGCAGCAGTCCTGCTTGCTTTCCTCACCGGATGTACCCGAAACGAAATGCCGGAGAAGCAGTCGACATCGAAAACCAAGCTCGACCATCTCATCATAAAGGAAGTATTCTACATCGGACACTACTGGGTGAGAGACGTGCGACCCTGGGGAATGAAGAATACCAACCAGATGTACGACGACGACCAGTACATTGCCATCTACAATCCTACCGGCGAGGTGAAGTATCTCGACGGGCTTGCCCTCTGCACGAACGCCATCGACCCCTCGAAAGCGATACAGTTCGCGCCCAAGGACGACTTCGTCGGCAAGTATTACGGTGCATCCGCCATCTCCTACTTCCCCGGAAGCGGAAAGGAACACCCCGTAAAGCCGGGGCAGACCATCATCGTGGCCAAATACGCCATCGACCACAAGAAGTGCATGGAGGACGAACTCGTGGCCGAGGGAGAAGACCTGACCATGTACAAGGGCTTCGGCGCGTTTCTCGACCTCAGCCATGCCGACTTCGAATGGACCAACATCAACTACGATCCAGGGCACAAGAATAACCCCGACGTGCCCGATCTGAACGCCATACTGACCGAGAAAGAAGAGGGCGGCAGCATCGCCCCGCGCTTCGACTTCTCTTACGTATCGGAAAGCGGCGGCATCGCCCTCATCAAACTGCCGTGGACACCCGATGATTTCGCCAAGAACTATCCCGACACCAAGGAGCACAAAGGCTATCTGCACTACATTACCGTTACGAGCAGTGCGTTTGGCGACTTCTATGCCATCGAGGTGCCGTTCGCAAGCGTCATCGACTGCATGACCATCTGCCCACGCCGCCTCTTCCAAATACGTCCGAGCAAGCTCGACCGAGGCTACAACGCCGTCTCCGACGTGTCGCGCTCGAGCATCAAGAAAAGCGACTATCCGCTCTATTCGGGGCTTGCACTGACGCGCAAATGGGATGGAAAGAAGTTTGTAGACGACAACAACACGACCTCAGACTTCGAGGTGAAGCTCGCAGCACAGTCGCGGAAGGACGAAAAGGGGAACCCCATCAAATAAGCACCACCCCCACCGAAGCCGGAAAAACTCGGCAACAGAGACCCTAAATAAGGACGCACCTCCCCGTGTGTCCTTATTTTTTTGTTGCCGTCGCGGGGGATTCTGACGCATAAGCCGACCGTTCCTCTCCCCTCAATCGGCCGGCAACATCCTCCGAAGAAGCGCAGACGCAGACGCGCGCAAGCAGTGAGCGGAGCCGATCCACGCATCCGGCGGGATTTTCTCCTGCATCCCGAATCATTTTCCTACGGACTCCGCCACATTTATGCCAGCATATAATCGAATTCCCAACATGTTGGAAATTTCGTACCAATTGATTGGGAAACATTTTCCAACACGTTGAGAAATATTTCCCAACATGTTGGGAATTTATTTACGCCCGCATCTGAATGGCTCGCAATAGGCATCAGAATGCGGTTCCGAACGGGAGTAAATCCGGTTTCCCCCGTGATTGCTGCCGGTTTGTCAGCGAATCTCTGTAATTTTGCCCCCACTATGACTATCATCATCACCATCCTTGCCTACTTCGGCATACTGTTGCTGTTCAGCAGAATCACGTCAAGACAAGCCAACAACGATACCTTTTACCGAGCCAACCGCCGCTCGCCATGGCGTCTGGTGGCTTTCGGAATGATTGGGGCAAGCATTTCCGGCGTTACGTTCGTCAGTGTTCCGGGAATGATCATAAAGACCGACATGACCTATCTGCAGACCTGTCTGGGCTTCATCCTGGGGTATGCAGCCGTGGCTTTCGTCCTGCTGCCCGTCTATTATCGGATGAATACGACGACCATCTACTCCTATCTGAAGAGCCGACTGGGACGGCGGAGCTACAAGACCGGGGCGGCGGCTTTCCTTGTCTCGAAGATGGCCGGGGCGGCAGTGCGATTCTATGTCGTCTGCATGGTGCTCCAACGCTTTGTCCTTGACGCTTACGGGGTTCCGTTCCCCATGACCGTTACAGTGATGGTTGCGCTGATATGGCTCTATACCCGCCGGGGCGGCATCAAGACACTGGTCTGGACAGACACTTTCCAGACGCTTTGCATGCTTGTTGCCCTGCTCCTTATCCTATATAAAGTCATGGGCGAACTGAATTTCGACCTGGGACAGGCTGTCCGCTCCATCGCAGCCGACAGCCATTCGCGGATATTCGTGCTCGACGACTGGGTGTCGAGGCAGAACTTCTGGAAACAGTTCGTCAGCGGCATCTTCATCGTTGTCGTGATGACGGGGCTGGATCAGGATATGATGCAGAAGAACCTCACGTGCAAAAGCCTCCGCGAAGCACAGAAAGACATGTGCACTTACGGACTGGCTTTCGTGCCCGTCAACCTCATCTTCCTGTCGCTGGGAGTGCTTTTGCTGATGCTGGCGAATAAAAACGGAATCGCCCTGCCTGCCGATTCCGACGAGCTGATGCTGCTTTTCACGGCAAGCGGGACACTGGGCACGGCGGTCGTAGTGCTCTTTACCATCGGCGTGATAGCTGCGAGCTTCTCGAGTGCCGACTCGGCTCTGACGGCTCTCACCACCAGCTATTGCATAGACATATGCGAACGCGCCCATGACGAAAAGCTCCGCAAGCGGGTACACGCAGGCATATCCCTACTCTTCGTCGTCTTTATTCTGCTTTTCAGATGGGCAAACTCAACGAGCCTGATTGATGCCGTGTACATCATCTGCTCCTATACATACGGGCCTCTGCTCGGGCTTTTTGCTTACGGACTCCTTACACACCGCGGAGTCGACGACCGAATGACGCCCTACATCGCCATCGGCAGTCCGCTGCTCTGCTTCCTGCTCTCCACAGTCGCGTCGGCGGCCTTCGCGTACACGTTCGGCTACGAGCTCCTGATGCTCAACGGTATGCTGACTTTCGCGGGATTATGGATAAGCGCACGGGAGTCGCAGAGACAGAGTGCCAAGAAAAAATAAGCATTTCTTGGTTGTGCAACAAAAAGTATGTAACTTTGGACAAACTAAAATGACATGCCGATGATAACGCAAGACAACTTCAATACAGAATTTACCGATCCCATAGAGGAGCGGCAAATACGACTCTTTGCCTGTCG
>CAUVFB010000025.1:0-12404 GCA_963551095.1 uncultured Prevotella sp.
GCTCTCTATGAGGGCAAGGCAAAGGGAGAGGTAGTCTATCCGGAAGGTGCCAGGTATGTGCCTGAAGTCGATTATGTCGTAAAGGTCATCGACCGGCATGTCGAGGCTGCACAGAACAACCTCAAAGGTGCGCCGATTGTTGTTGCCGGCGGCTACGGTGTCGGCTCAAAGGAGGGTTTCGACCAGCTCTTCCAACTGGCCAAAGAGCTTCATGGAGAAGTCGGTGCCAGCCGTGCAGCTGTTGATGCGGGATGGGTCGACCACGACCGGCAGATAGGACAAACAGGCGTTACCGTCCATCCGAAAGTGTACATCGCCTGCGGTATCTCCGGACAGATTCAGCACATTGCCGGTATGCAGGACAGCGGCATCATCATCTCTATCAACAACGACCCCGATGCTCCCATCAATGCTATTGCCGACTATGTCATCAACGGCAGCGTAGAGGAGGTGGTGCCGAAGTTGATCAAGTATTATAAGCAGAACTCTAAGTAATGGGGAGACTTTTAATTATGGCAAATTACTATACAGATCATCCGGAGATAGGATTCCATCTCAATCACCCTTTGATGAAGCGCATCGTTGAATTGAAGGAAAGAAACTATAAGGACGCTGCAGAATACGACGAAGCACCGGTAAGCTACCAGGATGCCATCGAAAACTACAAGCGCATCCTTGACATCACGGGCGATGTGGCGGCCAATATCATCGAGCCGAACTCTGAGGCTGTCGACCTTGAAGGGCCGCACCTTATCAACGGCCGTATGCACTACGCCGGAAAGACACTCGAGAATCTTGAGGCAACGCGCCAGGCAGGACTGTGGGGCGTATCGATGCCTCGCAGCTACGGCGGACTGAACCTCCCGAACGTTGTCTTCTCCATGCTCTCAGAGGTTATCGCAGCTGCCGATGCAGGCTTCCAAAACATATGGTCGCTCCAGTCGTGCATTGATACGCTCTATGAGTTCGGCAATGACGAGCAGCGGCAAAAGTACATTCCACGCATCTGCGCCGGAGAAACTATGTCAATGGATCTTACAGAGCCTGACGCTGGTTCCGATCTCCAGCGTGTGATGCTCAAAGCGACTTTCGACGAGAAGGAGAACTGCTGGCGGCTGAACGGGGTGAAGCGTTTCATCACCAATGGCGACTCGGACATTCATCTCGTCCTTGCGCGCTCCGAAGAAGGCACACGCGACGGCCGTGGCCTTTCCATGTTCATCTACGACAAGCGCAACGGCGGAGTCGACGTGCGGCATATTGAGAACAAACTCGGTATTCATGGCTCGCCGACCTGCGAGCTGGTCTACAGGAACGCCAAGGCAGAACTGTGCGGAAATGCCCGCATGGGACTGATCAAGTATGTCATGGCACTGATGAATGGTGCCCGGCTCGGTATTGCTGCCCAGTCGGTCGGCGTGGAGCAGGAAGCCTACAACGAGGGACTGGCTTACGCCAAAGAGCGCGCGCAGTTTGGCAGAAAGATTATCACTTTCCCGGCTGTCTACGATATGCTCTCCCGCATGAAAGCAAAGCTCGATGCCGGCCGCTCACTCTTGTACCAAACAGCCCGCTACGTCGATATCTACAAGGCACTGGAAGACATCTCCCGCAGCGAGAAGCTCTCGCCGGAGGATCGTCAGGAGATGAAGAAGTACAACCGTCTAGCCGATGCTTTCACGCCATTGGCAAAGGGCATCAACTCCGAGTATGCCAACCAGAGTGCCTACGACGCCATTTCCATCCACGGCGGTTCGGGCTTCATCATGGAATATAAGAGCCAGCGACTCTTCCGCGATGCACGCATCTTCTCTATCTACGAGGGGACAACCCAGTTGCAGGTCGTTGCCGCTGTCCGCTACATCACCAATGGCACCTACCTCGCCATTATGAAAGAGATGCTCGCCAATGAACCTGACTGCGACTGCATGAAGGCATTGCGCGGCCGTGTAGAGAAGCTCGTCCGGCTCTATGGAGAAGCCATCGAGAAAGTGAATGCTGCCGAAAATCAGGACGTACACGACTTCCTTGCGCGCCGCCTTTACAATATGACGGCCGGCATCATCGGCTCGCTCCTCCTTACAGAAGATGCTGCCAAGGCTCCCGACCTCTTCGGGAAGTCAGCCAACGTCTTTGTCCGCATGACGGAGGAGGAAGTCATCGGTAGTGCAGCCTACATCGAAGCATTCCGGCCGGAGGATCTCGCAAGTTTCCAAACTGTAAAGGAAGAAACCGCCGAGGCGTAAACAACACTCCTAACAGGGAGATCAAAGCAGACAGAGAGGGATGTGTCAGGACAGGCATATCCCCCTTTTTTATGTGTAAAGCTCCGACTTTTCTCAAGCCGGGGCTTTGCTGTTCTCTAAAATCATTGTGCTTTGGGACTTTCAAATCCAATACGACCAAGGGACACTCTCATTTTCTTACACACCATCCAACGATACTTTTCCTGCATAGAACCTGATGAGCGCATACCGGAAGACGCGATGAAGAAACAGGCATGCTCGCCCCGGATACCCGCCGGACTTCCGTCAAGCGAGACCCTATCCAGCAAAAGGGTCGTGGGTTTCCGTTGAAAGGGTATAGGGTTTCCATTGAAAGGGTATAGGGTTTCTGTCGAAAGGGTATAGGGTTTCCGCCGAAAGGGTATAGGGTTTCCGCCAAAGGGAGCGAGGATTTTGGAGAAGAGACGCGGGAGTCCCGTCTCTTTCTCGTGCATCGTTTTTCATGCGGAGGCACGGTAGGGTAAGCCCTACTGTGTCAAGACTTATTCCTCGAAAGCATGCCTCCAACAGGTCAAACAAGCCTTTTTCTGATTCAGAGCTTAGGAATACCGAAAAAAGGATTGAGGATTAGGACCAGTCTTGCCGAAGTTTCTTGCCCATAAAAACAGAATGCCCCATAGTGGAGCATTCTGACTGTCTGATGGTATGGTATCTTCGTCGTTTCAAGAGGTATCCGGTTCCTATACTTGTAGCAGTTCAAAAACTTTGGATACATCCTGATTCTCTGTTTGTGCCGGCATCATTTTACCATCACTTTATACGACGTGTTATCTATTCTTACGATATAAATACCTGCCGGGACTTGTAAGGTAATGTTCTCTTTGCCAAAAACAGTTCCTACTTTCGTTCCTGAAAGTGTATAAATGGCTGCTTGCTGACCATTGAGTCCCGCCACGATAATCTGTCCTTCTGTCGATCTGACGGTTACTGATACATTTCCGTCGGCTATATTTTCTACAGGAGAGGTAGCAGAGTGCCGGTAGACATTGGAAAAGTCTGACTCGCCTTGTGCATACACGGCCGTCACGAAATAATTGTATGTCTTGTTGTCGTCCACATCGTTGTCAACGAAAGCAGGACTGTTTATCAGTGCACCGTTGCGTTTCTCTCCGTCACGATATATATTATAACCCTGCAGATTGAGCATCGTGGGCTGTGTCCCGGCCTTTACGTATCGAATATCGTCAATCATAAGTGCGCTATTGGCCTTTTTAGAGTGTATGGCAAAGTACTTCGCTCCTTTAGGTAGGTCGAACTTGTACTCCGTCCACAGCGTTGGGATATCGCTCACTTGCTTCAACAATTTGAAACTCTCTGCCTGCTTATCAGTCTCTGAATAGAGGATTTCCATGGATTCAAGTCCACTCCTTTCGTAGTTGAGGCTCTTCGCACACACAGAAATGGTTTGGGCCTCGGCGTGAAGTTCCGGAGAAATGAGCCAGTCGTCGTTTCCTCCTCCCGAAGTATAGACTGCGATGAGTATTTTCTTTCCCGATGCACAGCTCCATCCTTCTTCCTCTGTTCCTATTATCTGCGAGAGATCAATCAGTTGAAAAGCCATAGGTCCGGCGCAATTCTCATAGTCAATCCACCTTCCATCAGCAGTACGGAATTGCATCGTGTATTCTTTTGCGTCAGCGTCTATCATACTCCATTCTCCAAGATCCGAGACGGTGAATGATGGGTAGTCCTCAAACGATTCAAAGGTGGTTTCGTAATAGGGCTTAGTCAAGTCGGGAGCTTTCCACGAGAGCTTAACATTGGCTCCGTTTTTCATACCGGCCAGTTCTGTCGGAGCCGGATAAGATAAAGGCGCAACCGCAAACTTGCCCGTCTTGCTGTTGTTGGATAAGTTTTGATCGCCTTGGCAATTTACAACGGCTTTCACCGTCATTTCATAGAGATCTTTAGCCTGCGGTATGACCATAAGATTCACTTTTTGCATTCCTTCCGGCTCAATCTCTGTGCCATTTGAAGAAGCAATCAGTTTGCTGTCCTTATCATATAATTCCACGGTAAATGCATCGATTTTCTCTGTTCCTTGATTCGACACCGTAACCACCACTTTACCTTGCTCACCTACACGGACGCGTTGTGGGACGTCTATCGCAGAAATGCCAAGGTTGCGCTTGAGGTCGTCAAACATCGAAATGTTGTCTAAATCAATCTTGCTCCTCACCGGCACGTTGAAAGCTTGGAAACCGATCTGTATAAATTCCTCGCCGCGGTATGCTCCCAAGTCCAATTCGTATTTCTGCCATTGGTCAAGGTCTTCACTAAGTTGAATTTCCATCATTTTATGCTCTATTCTATCAGCAGAATACACGACAACCTTCAAAGGCTCATCAATAGCCGTATGGCGCAACCAGAACGAAAGTTTTGGATGAACAGTCTTGCCAATGGCAACCTTTGGCGACAAAAGTTCTGTTTTTCCATTATCCGGCATATAGGGCACAAGCGAGATGAGACCCTTGTCACCATCTTGAGAATCTTCGGCACTTGTCATACGAGCAGACCAACTCACGCCTTCTTTTTCAGCGCTGTTTCCCCAGCCTTTTGCACCTTTACCATTGACAAAAGATTCCTTAAACGGAACATTATAAGGAGTTCCCACAGTCAGGAATGGAGAAATAACACCTTGGCCCATCCCGGCTTCTGATAGAGCCACGACTTCATAACCCACGAAGAATTGATCTGTACCCAAGTCGTTTATACTATCAGTCACGTGAAGAGAAGATGCCGGCTTTCCCCCAACAAGGAGCGAACCATTGCGCTTTACATGATAGGTGAGCTTCGATACATCTATATATCCATCGTGCACGCCTTTCGTGGGAGCATCCCAAGATATTTCAACAATGGCATTTCCAACTTCTTTCAATCGTATGTTGGAAACTTTTCCCGGAACATCCTGTCCTACATATACCGTTTCGATAATATCATCACCCGCTTCTTCTGTGTTATAGGCAACTATCCGATAAGTGTTTTCTTTGAGTGCCGGCTCATTATCCGTAAATTCCAAGGAAGCGCCGGGCTTGACGCTTGTGAAAGTATTTATTTTCTTTTCTCCATTCTCCGTTGCACGGAATAATTCTACCCGGTCTATAGCTGTGAGCTGACTGCCGCCAATCGTTTTTGTTGGAGCTTTGAACGATATAGAGACTTTCTGTGCTCCCTTTTCCCCCGCAACAAGTTTAAGATCAGAAACAGAAGCAGGCGCATCAACTGATGATATTCTTTCTACACAGATTTGGCTGAGACAGACGGGCGCTCCAAGTTCTCCTGTTGTATGGAAACCAAAATAGCGGTCGCCGTCATTGTCCACCATAAATTTCTGTTCTACCAGTTTGTCCATGAAATCTGTCTTGAACTCGGTTGGCGGCACCAGTTGTTGCTTCATACTTTCCGTGTCGGGCAAACTTCCGGCAAATACAGACAGTTGGTGTACATTTGCCGAAAGGCATCGAACATTGAACGAGAGTTTGTAGAAACCGCGCTTTTCTAATTTTACGGGTGGAGAAATGAGCCAGTCATTTCCTTTCTTTATACCGGAATATTCTACATAATGGCCATATATATTGTAGTCCCACGTGATCCCATCCTTATTGCCATCTTCTACTGTATATTTTTCAAAGCTTTCTTGTGTTGCAAATGATTCTTTATAAGGCGTTTCATAGCTTGGCCCCATAATCACCTTGTTCGACACGGTCTCTTCGCCTTGCTTGCCGTTAGCCGTCGGTATAATAGCATACCAGTATTTTGTCAATTCAGTAGGAGCAAGATGATCCGTAAATGTCGTCTCTTTGAAATTCTCATATAAGGTTACCTGATCAGGATAGCGCACAATCTTGTATGCAACTGTAGATGGATCAACATACCCCTTATGTTTTCCTTCTGTTGAAGCGTTCCATGAGAGTCTTACTCGCTCCGGAGTTTCCTTTTGTAATTTCACGCCTGTTACAGTAGCCGGGGCATCTTGTCCGGCCCACATCACCTTTACTGAACGGTCGCTTTCTTCGCCGGAAGCATTGGCAGTAACTACTACCAGTTTTTTTCGTCCCTCGTTGAGCATCATATTTATAGCAACCTGCGAACCTGCAACAGCACTGCCCTCATACACCTTATCGTTTACCATTAGCTTATAGGTAAGTTTTCCCGATATAGCAGTCCCACCTTTGGTCTTTGACGGCATGTTGAAAATCACCTTACCGGAAAGAGAACCATTGACAAACTGCAGTATCATGTCATCTACCTTTGCGGGAGCCGTGCTCTTGGCCACAGTCGGGATAAAAAGACCTACGATCTCCTCTAGATATTCAAATGCATATATCTGTTTTGCTTTACCCGTAGAGAGATCCACTTCCTGCAGCCCCGAACCATTCTGAGTCATGGAAGCCCAATAGCATTTGTCCGTATTGGGGTCGACCGCAGCCGACTGTACAAAAAAGGGCATAATGCCGGTTTCGCCTACTTTCTCCGTCTTAGCTGTGTTCTTGTCTAACTTATACAGTATGCCGTCTTGGGCAATGATCATAAGCTGTCCTTCCCTATTGCAGAACAATGCCGAAGGAAGTAAATCCATATCGGCAATAGTCGTCTGCCTGCCCTTTTCGTCTATGGTTCCCAACATTACCGTCTGACCTTGTGTAAAGCAGCCATAGACTTTCTTCGATATGGGGTCGTAAGCAAGGTCAACAGCCGGATTTTCTACTGGACTGTCGCTCAACAAATCCCAAGTGTCTGCATCATAAACATACAGTCTCCTGTTTTGCGGGTCGTCAGCATTGATGGAAAAGAACTTGTGATCAGCCAAAGTTCCTCCTCCCAATGCTTTGAGGCCTTTTTCCAGCTTTACCGGTGTAAAGCCTGGTTTTTCCGCAGTAAAGGAAAACAGGCCGGCACCATGCTTATCCGAAGCCATACAGCCATAAAGGGTTGTGTACTCGTTCTGTGCATAAGTATCGCCAATGTGAAGCAGACACATCAGAGCACTTGCAATAAAGATTTTGATTCTTTGCCTTGGTTTTCTTTTCATGTTGGTTAAATTTTTAGTTATATGAGTTTTTTATCACTCATCGTATCATTCCAGGAACTCTAACTGTAAAGACACGACTGTTTCACTGCGAATTTATAAAAATAATCGCACATAACCTATGAATATCGGGATTGTTTTCCATATTAATGCTGAAATTCGATATAAATTATTATATTTGCAACACTGAAACTGAAACATTGTAAACCTGATACCTTAAAGCCGGTATCTAAACAATTAGTCGATTATGAAGAAAAATTACTCTCGCAGAATGTGTATTGCCCTCTTGACGGCAGTGCCGATGGTTTCGTTCTGTCCGCAAGACATGAACGCCCAAACCGTAGTGTTGTCTCAAAACTTTGAGAACAAGGATGAGCCGGTAGACTGGAAGAATGTCGATGCCGACAAAGACAGCCATATCTGGCGACTCATCTACCAGTTTTCCGGGTGGAAAGGTGCCAACGACACAGAAGGATTCATGATTTCAGAGTCGTGGTTCGGCGATGCGCTCAATCCTGACAACTATTACATCAGTCCCGATGTAAGCGGTGCCGACAATGTTTCCTACTATGTATGCACGGGAGACGTGCACTTTCCGGTCGAGCACTATGCCGTGTGTGCCTCCCAAACAGGACAGGAGCCGACAGATTTCGGCGTAGTTTTCGAAGAGACCATTGGCGAAGCATCGGCAAAGATGCCGAAAAAGGTGGGTAGCAACGAGACTACCGACGATAATCCGCCCGTGATGACTCCCTGGTTGCAGCGTTCTGTCAAGTTGCCCGAGGGGACGAAGTATGTCGCTTTCCGCCATTACAAGAGCACCAATCAGTATCGTATCTGTCTAGACGAGATTGTCTTTACGAAAGGCGGATCAGACGGAATAGAAAAAGTAAGGCAGGAGGTTGCCGGATCCCGCAAGGGTATCTATACACTGAACGGTGTGCGGATGAAAGAAGACCGCCCGTTGCCTGCCGGCGTATACATTGTGGACGGCAGGAAAAAGGTTGTGAGATAAAGATTCAAAGGTCTAATTGTAAGGCTCTACTGAACTAAGCATCTGTCTGGAAAGGCAGGTGCTTTGTTTTGAATTCACGCTTTTCGAAATCTGATTGAAGATGGAATCAGACGCCGGAAATGGAGATTTAACACAGCCGGATAGGCTCGTTCTCCGGCTTTTTTCGTAGTTTTGCAGCACGATAACAACAAAATAAAGATGAGCAACAATTTATTGTCAGGTAAGAAAGGCATCGTATTCGGTGCCCTTAATGAGAAATCCATTGCTTGGAAAGTAGCAGAACGTGCCGTTGAAGAAGGGGCTCAGATCACTTTGTCCAACACTCCCGTTGCCGTGAGGATGGGAACGGTCAGCGAACTTTCCAAAAAGCTGGGCTGCGAGGTTATCCCGGCAGATGCCACCCATGTGGAAGACCTGGAGAATGTATTCCGCCGCTCGATGGAAGTTTTGGGAGGCAAGATCGATTTCGTTCTCCACGCCATTGGCATGTCGCCTAACGTGCGCAAGCGTCGCACTTACGATGATCTTGACTACAAGATGCTCGACACGACTCTCGACATCTCGGCTGTTTCCTTTCATAAGATGATTCAAAGTGCGAAGAAACTCGACGCCATCAACGACTACGGTTCCATTGTGGCGCTGTCGTATGTTGCTGCCCAGCGCACGTTCTACGGCTACAACGACATGGCCGATGCCAAGGCACTGCTCGAAAGCATAGCCCGCAGCTTCGGTTACATTTACGGCCGCGAGAAACATGTGCGCATCAACACCATCTCGCAATCGCCGACGATGACCACTGCCGGCTCGGGCGTGAAAGGAATGGACAAGCTGTACGACTTTGCCAATCGCATGTCGCCACTCGGTAATGCCACTGCCGCGGAGTGTGCCGACTATTGCATCGTCATGTTCTCCGACCTTACTCGTAAGGTTACCATGCAGAATCTCTTCCACGATGGGGGGTTCTCTAACGTTGGGATGAGCCTGCGCGCCATGGCTACCTACGAGAAAGGCCTCGACGAGTATAAGGACGAGAACGGAAACATCATTTACGGATAGGATTCGACGACAGAATCAGATATCAACAGGGCGGCATCCGGGAGGGTGTTGCCCTGTTGTGTTGTCAAACAAATGTTGATGACGAGAAATGATTTGGACGATTGGGCTGAATTTGTTCGATTCAAATCAAGCAAATCCAAAATGTTCCAATACCAAGTGGAAACTACAGCTGACAAGTAGGGATGCACGGCTCATGCGTCCGCCGCAAGCAAAAATGAACTCCAATCGGTCGTTAACCTTACAGAGCAAGTGCTATGGCAGCTGGCGGGAGGCGTGCATGTCTTTGCGAAATCGTGAAAATAAAATATATATTAATTGCGAACTTTTCTAAGGTATTAAAATAAAATGTATGTTAATTACGAACTTTTCTAAGGTATGGAAATAAAATGTATGTTAATTGCGAACTTTCCTAAGGTATGAAAATAAAGTTTATGTTAATTGAGGACTTTCCTAAGATATGAAAACGAAACATATGTTAAATGCGTAATTTGGGCACACGTCCCGAACGATGAGGAGTGTCCTGCTTGCAGACGTGTTGATGAGTCGTCAGTGTGTGTCTGAAAAACAGTCGGGGGTTAATCCTGATCTGCACTTTTTTCTTCCCTTCCCAGCTTCTCCTTGTCGATTTTTGCCTGAATGTCTTGTATGTGCGCGATGGCGTGGCGACGTGCGGAGATAATTTGGTAGCGGTAGACAAGGCAGGTGGCCAGGAAATAAACTGTGGTCTGAATCCATAGTGCACGATATTCGGGGAGAATGTCTTCGAGGGTGGCTCCCATCGACGAAATGCTGAGGAAGCCCCGCACGCCGAAAGTAGACGGGATGGTCCAGCCTATGCTCTGCCAGAAACCGGGAATGTTGCTCTGTGGCCAGCTGATTCCCGTAAGAAAGAGGAAGGGAACCGAGGTGAAAACGACAAGAAGCATCACATTTTCGCGATAGCGGACGAGGCAGGAAAGCATCATTCCGAAGAAGATGACCGACAGCAGATAGGGGACGAGCAGGGCTATGAGGTCGCCGGGACGGGCGAGCATGGTGAAGCCGAACATCTGCGGTACGACGAGCGTGATGTAGGCACCCATCACGCAGTAGACCATGAAGTAGCAAAGCGATTTGCCCAGGACAATTCTGAATATCCCGTTGTAGTGCCGGCTGATGGGAACAAGGTCTTGATAACGGTTGTTCTCGCGTGCGGTTCCGGCGGAAAGTCCGATTCCGAGGAGCAACGTCTGCTGCAATATCAGGATGAGAACGCCCGGCAGGATGGCGTTTCCATAGCCTCCTGTGGCATTGAAGATGGGTTGCTCATCGAACTCCAACGGGTGCGTGTTGAGTTGTTCCTCGCGGACGGTGAAACTGTGCGATTGGGGTTTCTGTATGTCGGCGTTCATTTCGAGCGACACGGCCTGAACGCTTTGGAGGATGGCTTTGTAGGTGAGCATCAGCGACATGTCGCAGTAGACACTGACGTGTGCCTGTTCGCCACGCCTGATTTTCCGGTCGAAGTCGGTGGGAAAATAGAGTATGCCGTGTACCATCTGTTTTCCGACAAACTGCTGTGCTTCGGGTAGACTGTTGCACCAATAGGCGGCATGCACGTCGGGCGAGACATCGAAATGGCGGATGAACTCGCGTGAAGTGGTTGAGTGGGAGTTGTCGACAATGGCTACGGGCACATCGCGCACCACTTCGTTGTTGTATATCCACGAGTAAAGTAGCGGATAGGCAATGGGCACAAGAAGGAAGAATATCAGTACGCCTTCATCCTTGACGGTGTTTTTGGTTTCGAGCCACCAAATGTAGCAGAGGTCTGAGATGCCCTCCCTGAGATGCTTTCGGAAAGATTCTGTCGCCGAAAGCGATGCGGATGATATGCGGTGGTTCCTTTTCTTTGTCATAGACTGGAATGTTTAAGTCTCTCCTCACTGGTTTTCTTCCGGTGGAAGAAGCCTGCAGGAGAATATCCTTACGGTATGTATACGTATTCCAACATGGCACGTTTGATGTTCCTCATCGTGAGAATAGGCAGCAGCGCAAAGGCGATGAGTGCGACAACGTTTGGCCACGCATCGGCAAGCGGGTAGCCATTGAAGATGCAAATCTGATAGAACATATAGTAATGGCGGAGCGGAATAAGCCATGAGAACGATTGCAGCATGCTGTCCATTGCGAATACTGGATAGGTAGCACCGCTGGCAGAGAATCCGACGACCGCCCATAACGAACAAACGCTCATTGACATGCGGAGCGAGGGAACAAGTCCGAACATAAACACGCCGAAGCCTTGCGACGAAAGAACGGTGAGAAGAGCCTGAAGCAGAATCATCCGCAATCCGCCGGGGTGGGGAAAATTCAGATATCCGTAGATGTACCACTGGAATCCCAGGAAAATAGAAAGAAAAATAAGCGTCTGCGGAAGCAGCTTGCCCGTCAGTGCCACAAGGATATGGTTGTCGGCAAGGCGCATCCATTCGTGAGCGCGTCCGAATTTCAGTTCCGTTCCGATGGAATAGGCAGTGATAAGGAACATGAAGAGGACGAGGATGCCCGGTATCATAAGGGTGCTGAGGTAGACATTATAGTTTGTCCATGGATTGCCGATGGGATGAAGGTCAATGGCGATAGGTTGCAGGAAAGTGCGTATCTCCTCATCGGTCTTGCCAAGCATTCGGAGTTTGGCTGAACCGACAGTAGCAGAACCGAGTGTGGAGACTGTTTTGAGATCCTTGAAAAGCATGCTGCCCGCCACAAGGGTAACATTGCTGTAATAGAACGAGATTTTTGGCTGTCGCTGTCCGATGAGCCGGGCTGTCGTATGCTCCGGAATATATAGGAAAGCGTAGATATCGCCGCATTGAATAGCGTGGCGTGCCTCGTTGACATTGGGATAGTGAGCCACGACATGTGTCTCCTGAAAGGCATCAAGATTGCGGATCAGCGCACGGGTGGTGGGAGTATTGTCATTGTCAACCACTCCGCAGGGCAGATTTGTGGGAGTTCCTTCGTTCATCATTGAGGT